>CAZYBL010000016.1:0-11691 GCA_964645805.1 uncultured Candidatus Peribacteria bacterium
CCGTGTTATAAAAAATCAGTGTAATCCGTGGCCCCCCTCCCTCGCCAACAAAAACAAATAATCACTCAAACGATTTAGGAACACAATAACCTGAGGATTAATCTTCTCCTCTTCAGACAATCTAACGCTGCATCGTTCCGCACGTCGACAGACCGTTCTTGCTAAATGCAGATATGAGCTTAATTTAGAGCCGCCCGGAAGAATAAATCGTTTAAGCTCAGGTAGAAATTCTTCAAGTTCATTTATCCAACCTTCAATCAATTTAACCTCCTCGGATGAGATTCGTTTGATATCTGCTTTTGAATCAAGAGGAGTCGCGAGGTCGGAACCAACGAGGAAGAGGAGTTTTTGAACCTGTCGAAGCCGGGATAAACGAATCCCGGCTGCGTCATTCATTTCGGAAATTACAATCCCCAAAACCGCATTCAACTCATCTACCGTTCCATATGCCTCCAGCCTCAAATCGCCTTTGGAAACCTTCTCGCCTGTTAATAGACATGAATAACCGCTGTCGCCGGTGCGGGTTGTGATTACCATAATTATCAAATTGTTAATTGCCTGCCCTCCGTAGCTTTAGCGAAGGAGGGTCAATTGTCAATCGCTAGCTCACTAGAGCTAGAACTGCTTTATGTTCTTCTTTAACTTCCTCCTCCTTCAATGTCCTATCAGCTGCTCTATACGTACATCTTATCGTCAAATTGTATTCCTGCATTCCCTCCTTCGAATAAAGCTTTGCAACCTCTACGTTCTCGAGTAGATCTGATGTTTTTTCAATCTTCTTTATAAGTTCCCCCACACTTTTGTCTTGAGAGAACGGAATTGTGACGTCATATGTAATCCCCGGGAATTGAGAGACCGGTTTGGCTATCATGTTTGTTGTTTTAATATCCAATAGATCAGATAAATTGATTATGCATGCAGCAGATCTTGCGGGAAGACCGAAGTTCTGAGCAATAGTAGGATGTACTTCGAAAATTTCTCCTACTATAACTTTTCCAACTGCAATCTGAGCTTTGCGTCCAGGATGCATGTATGGAGCTGAGTTTTTTAGAATAGAAATATAAGATTTATGTCCCGCAATTTTCAAAGCATTCTTTAGAGCAGCTTTAAGTTCAAGAAATGGATCATCTTCTATCCCCGTTTCTGCCTTGGCACTGACCAGTGCTCCGAATTCGAGTTTATGATCTCCATTTTTGTCAAAAATCTGTCCCCAATTAAATATGCGCAGCCGGGACCCGCGGGTCCCGGTTACGTTTGGCATATTATGTTGAGCATTTTCAAGTAATCCAGGAAGTATGCTCGGCTGCATCAACGATGTTCCCTCCCCCAACGCATTCTCTATTGCAATACAATTGTCCGGATTCAAACCAGTCTTCTTAAGTAACGCAGGACCCACCAAAGATAAAGGTAAAATCTCGAAGAAACCTGAATCTTTGAAAGAATCCCTGATTTTATGAATACGCGGATCCCTCTCTGGCGGTTTAACTGTTCCTAAGGGCATAGTCGGCTCAATATTGTCATAACCATATATGCGTCCAACTTCTTCTATAAGATCATGTGGACCTTCTATGCTGCTTAGCCGATGCAAGGGCGCAGTAACTGTAAGCATATCGCCTGATCCTTTTACATCAAACTCAAGACCTTTAAGAATCTTTGCAGTTGTTTTTGCAGGAATTTCTTTACCGAGATAATGCGAAACTTTCTTTGCAGATAATTTCATCGGTTTTCCCTTTCCATCATCTCCTACCGAATCTACAGCTGAAACCACTCTTGCACCTGGTACAAGATCCAGGAACAACCGGAGCGCTCTGTTAAAACCTTGTCTTACAACAATATTCGGAACACCTTTTTCAAAAATAGTGGACGCGTCAGTTCTAAGCTCGGTACCTAAAATTGTTCTTCTAACAGTAGCCGCATCTAAACCTGCACTGTGCAAATATATCTTTCTAGTCGATTCTTTAGTTGAACTTCTTAATCCACCCATTACTCCCAATAAGTCAAATATCCCATTATCATCACTAAGAACAATTGAGCCTTCGGACAACTCTCTTTTCTTTTCATCAAGAGTTACTAGTTTTTCACCTTTCTTACTAAGCCTTGTACAAATGTCACCATTGAAATCATCTACATCAAAGCTATGAAGAGGAGAACCGATTTCGTACATTACATAATTCGTGATATCAATAGGAAGAATTAGAGATCTACATCCTACTGACTCCAACCTCCGTTCCATCCAATCTGGAGTTTCACCAATATCATCAATCTCTATCAAACACGCATGGTAATTGGTAATTTCCTTTTTGCATTCTAATACATTCTTAAATGGCATTTTTGTACTAGGAAATTTATGATCAGCATAAGATGGTTTATCTTTCTTCCAAGTCGCAATTCCAAGAGCGACTAATTCACGTGCGAAGCCGAATTGCGAGAAAAGATCCGGGCGATGAGTGATTGAGTGATTATCTATGTCAAAGATAACATCGCCACCTCCCAAATACTCACCAAGAGACTTACCAACTCCCTCATCTCCATCTCCAAAATCGATAATCGGCCACTCGCCTTCCTCCGGCTTTGGAGGAAACTGGATTGATAGATCTAATTCTTCCGCAGCACAGATCATACCCGCGCTATCTTCACCACGAATTTTAATTTTACTTAGTTCAAACATTCCACCACTCTCTGGGTCTCTGACCTCCGTGCCAACATGCGCAAACGCAACCCTCATTCCCTCACGTAGATTAGTGCCTCCGCAAACTACTCTGACCTTTCCTTTATCAGTTTCAACATCGCAAAGCTGCAATCTATCTGCATTAGGGTGCTTACCTAGAGTTATTACTTTCCCGACACAACATCCATCCAAAATACCATCCCGCCCTTCAATCGCCTCAACCTCCGCAACAGAAGCAGTTAACTTGTCAGCAATGGCTTGTGGATCTTTTTCCTTTAGATCCACAAAATCGGAAATCCAGTTTAATGATAGTTTCATGGTAGATAATATACACTTAAATGAGACATTTGAAACATACCTGACCTACTTGACTTACCTGACCTACCTTACCTAATAGATTGAACACAGATTAATAAGGATGTAACCTATTTGATATGTTCCCCTTCCAACATATGGTCAAAAACAACCCTTCAGCCGCACAAGCAGTTCAATGGATTGTTAATGTACTTATGTTCCTCGCAATGCTCGCATCCCTCGCCGGAATTTACGAGACGCACTTTGTAGGCGCAGGAGCAACTTTTGGAACCACCGGAGCCTCGCTCTCTCTGATTGCATTTGCAATCACTGCGCATTTGTGGCTAAAACAGAAGGCTTGTTGTTTGGGTTCGTGCAACAAATAATAGGGTTTTAAAATCATTTGCCATTGACGCTGATTACGCTGATTAATCACTGATTACGCTGATAAGTTTATCTGCGGGATCGGCGAATTAATAAATCTGCGTAATCTGTGTATAAAAAACCACCCCGGTCGGACAACCGGGGCAGTTGCAAGTGAGATACACAGCAACGGATAATGCATCTCACTCAATCGAGATTTCTTGAAGCTCGGGATCACTATCATCTGACTTCTCATCGGCAGAGATCGACGCGCACGCGCGGAGAACACCCCTGTCGATGTCCTTTTCCACCCTCTTTACAGAAGCATCCGCAAAGCAGAATTGGGTGATATCTCCGGGATGCGGGCTCGCGAACGCTCTGTTGCAAACCTTTGCATCCTCCGGTCCTGGACGCATCTCCCGGCACTTCTCATAATCTCCTAATCCGAAGGCCCAATCTCGGCCTACGACAATGCTCCCCTTACTAAATGCACGAAATGAAACACCCCAGAATGCTCCGTATTCCCTCCGCGTTTCCGTATACGCTTCGCCGAAGAAATACGTGTTGGAGGTGCCACCAGCAATGTCGGCTTCACGAACGTACTCTTTAAACGGAGAGGCATGCGCATCTACATTGTAGAACACACCTCGTTCGCGATAGCAAATGCTGGTCTCGTCGGCATTTGGATCAGGGTAGTCACTCCAGCACGTGCCATCTGATACACCTGCAACCGCCTTGTATGAAGAAGGTGCACAAGGTGAATAGATAGGTCCGATCGCCGGCAGGACAAGTTCCCTTGCCTTACTATCAGAAGGACAGAGAAACGCTGGAATAATCATCGCGCGAGCGTGGTTGTTCGCGTAATCATCATTCCATGAGCGCATATCGTACTGAACGTACGGGCCTTCAATGTCCTTGATGCTCATGTAAGACAGGAGCAAAATTGCCCAATTCTCTTTCCAACGCGTGCTGTCCTCCTGCATGACAGAAACACTGCCCGGAGGATACACCTCAAATTGATCGTGGTACTGGTGCACTGCAATCGCCATTTCTTTAAGGCGACCATTACACACCGTCATCCTGGCTGCTTCTCTTGCCGCCTGGATTGCAGGAAGAAGGAGCGCAACCAGAATTCCGATGATCGCGGTGATCACCAAAAACTCAACAAGCGTAAAACCTCTTTTTCGACTCATGTCTGGTCTCCTATACGAAAATCCAAATACTCGTAAACGTCAAAGAACGGTCCGTTGCTAATTTTTAGCATGGTATTCTTCGCATAATGTGTCAACCTACTAAGACTATTTTTTCAAACGGAGAAGATGATTGACTACCTTATTTCGATGTTTTTCTTTTCATATACCTTCTCAATTTTGTAAAGTATACATTGGAGAGATCGCATAGTTGGTCTAGTGCGCCTGCTTGGAGTGCAGGTAGGCCCGCAAGGGTCTCGGGGGTTCGAATCCCCCTCTCTCCGCCATAAACCACTCGCTTCGCTCGGGTTTATGGCAAGCCATTTTGTTAAAAACCGGGGCCGCAAAGCACGACCCCGATCATGTTTTCAGGCTACGAACAAGCCTGAGAGACGTGTTGCTAAGCACTTTCATCTTTTTGCCCCTGTTCATCAGCCAATCCAGCATCTTGCTTCCCTGCATCCCTCATCCTTTTCTTTTCTTTCTTCTTCCTTTTCTTCTTCAGTTTCTTCGCGGCTTTGTTAAATTCGGTTCGATTGGACATAGCACTCTCCTTAAGAAAGATCGAAGTGGGTGAACAACACGAACAATCAGTTTATCACATTCTCAACTACAAATGTGCAATTTATTCCTTGTTTCAATATTCAATTATCAATTATCAATTCACTCTTCCTATTCTTTCTCTAGGTTCATAAAACTGCAACTCTAATTTCTTATATATCTCCTCTTCCGTCTTACTCGCCAAGACCGCATCACCTTGAAACAAACCATACTCATTCAATTTCCATCCTTTTTTAATCGCAACTTTCCGCATTGCAATGTTGTGTTCTTTGGAACCTGTGAAGTAAAGAAGCGCAGCACCCCATTGATCAGCCCGAACGAATCTGACATCAACTCTTAATCCTGATTTAAGATCAAATGAAAGCTTCTTGTCGCCATGAGCTACAACATCCCTAACTTCTTTTAGCCCCGCAACAGCATCCGATACTTCTTTAGGCTTTGATGTTACAACCAAAATATCCACATCCCCCACTGTTTCCTTTTCTCGTCTATACGATCCTGCAACTTCTGCTTTCTCAACCCCCTTTAACCCTACAACCCTATTAATCAACTTCTCAACATCATCTTTGATTTCTTCGCGCCTAAACCTCTTCGTCCTCTCATTAACCCTCTTCGCATTTTCCAAAACTTTCTTCTCCATCAGCTCAGAAAACCTTGGAAGTGTTCTAAGTTTTCCTTCCTCCGCAGCGCAAATAAGATCAGCAACAGTTTTTACACCAAAAGCAGCCTGAATTTCCCTAACTCTCTTTGGACCCAAACCTTCAATGTCCATAAGATCAGCCGAGATGCCACCTTGGGCTAATTTTAAATTCTCCAAAGCCGTCATTTTTCCAGTTTCCAGATACTCAACTATTTTCCCCGCAATCGCATCACCAATTCCGGGTAATTTTTTAAGTTCCTTTACACCATCAAATTCAGAAACATCTCTGTCCAATTCTTCGATGACTTGAGCGGCACGTCTGTATGCAGCTGGCTTGAAATCAACTTCTTGTTCCTGGAGAAGGGTGGCTATCTGACGCAACAAGCCTGCAACTGTCTTGTTGTTTTCCATCACCAACATTATACCCCTTGTCTGAACCACAGATTACACAGATTTATGGGATTACACAGATTTTTAGACACGACAAAAATCAAGGTAATCTACTTATCATCCGTGAAATCTGTGCAATCAGTGTAATCAGTGGTTCAGACAGTAGGTGGTTTATACAACAAAATCCATTCTCGATTGACGCGCCAGGCCTACTTTCGTAGACCTGACGCGAGGAGAATCGACCCTACACCAACACGATAGTGAGCATCTCGCTGTCTATCTTTGTCCTTTCAGGCTTGCCGATAGGCAAAGCATCGGCAGACAGCTGCCTGGCCCCTTCTATGCCGCCCTTAAACTCTCCACTGTGCGCAGTCATCAGATGAGCCGGTAGGCTCTTTCGAATGATGGGCCTGTCGCACCCGCAAGGGCAACAAACGCGCTGGTTGTGGGGCAATTTCGTTCTTCGCATGACGATTCTCCTATCTGTCCTGGGTTTCGAAATAGCGTTAGAACAACGCTCTCCCAGCTGGCATTCCAATACCAAAACACTGGGAAGAAAGGAGGACAGATTTTGTTATACAAACTATGATTTAAAAGACCACTGATCTACCTTCAATTGACGCTCCAGCCCATCTACGAAATCCGTAGATAGACTGGAGCAACAGCCTCGACCGTGTAATTTACACGCTCGTGACCTTCTTTTTGGTTCCGCCTCCCCTCTTTCTTTTCTGCGTGGCCGGCGAACTTCGCCGGCTTTGCGTCTCCCCGTTGGAAGAAACCGGGAGAAAACATCCCGGCTCCAACCTCACTGTTCTGGGGATTACCCCAGACATTCCCATGGGGCGACCCACCATGTCTCTCTCCTGACCATCCGTCATTTCTATCTCCTCCAGTTAGACGAAACCAAAACTCGCCTTCCCATTCCGATTGAGGAAGGCAGATCAGTAATTATTTACAATGCTTTCAAAGAACAGCAGAATCAACCCTCTGAAGTCTTGCAGGGGGTTAATTCCAAGTTTCCTTACGGTTTACGTCCCACACCCCCTTTCTGCAAGAATCTTGCAAAAACGGCTAGTAAGCCACATTGGGACGTAAAATTTGGTCATTTCGGGGGTATTTTACCTCCCAGAATAATAAAGTCAAGGGAATGTCAAGCGTGCTGTACTGGTACGGAAGAGCACCAAATATTGACATGAATAGTCCAAAGAAAATTAAAATTAAGCAGGGCTCCCCGTAGGAAGCCCTATTGATTCTCTGCTCTCTCTATCAGCGATCCTCTTTCGGTGGCTTCGGGGGATTCCTGAAGCGTTTACCGATTCTGCGCTTTCTGACGTTACTGTTCCCCGTCGTCTTCTTTTTGGGGGGAATTTTTTCCTTCTTCTTACCCATGACTATAGCTCCTTATACATGTGAGAGATTGCGAGAAACTGTAATGAATTTAGCATAATTTTAGAAATCGTCAAGAACATATCCGTCATAGGTCCTGATATTTCTTTTTTGGATTCTCCTCGCACCCGGGAACGGGTGCTCCTGGCTTCTAAATTATAGATTTCAATCAATATCCAAATACCTACAATCTAACTAACAACCAAAAACTAAAAACCAAAAACCTTTATGTCCCCTCCCTCCATTCCTGCTGATACGCAACTTGCTCAGGAGTCATTTGATCATACTCAACTCCAATTGATTCAAGCTGCATCTTCGCAATCTCATCATCAATTTCTTCAGGCAATGTAATTACTTCCGGTTTTAATTGTCCTTTGTTCTTAACTAGATACTCACAAGCCAAGACCTGTCCGCAGAAACTAAGACTCATAACCTCGGAAGGATGACCTTCTGCTGAAGCTAAATTAACAAGCCTTCCTTCCCCCGCAACGTAAATTACTTTTCCGGATTTCATCAGATATTCGTCTAAATAATGTCTGACCCTGCGTTTGCGTTTAGCGTTTCCCTCAAGCGCTTCCATATCAATCTCGTTATCAAAGTGCCCAGCATTCGCAAGTATCACTCCATCTTTCATCTTCTCAATGTGTTCCATTCTTATTATGTGCTTGTTGCCTGTGACAGTGATAAAGATGTCTCCAATCTCCGATGCCTGAGCCATAGGCATAACCCTATAACCATCAGTTGCAGCTTGTAGTGCATTAAATGCATTAACTTCTGTGATAATCACATTAGCTCCCAATCCTTTAGCCCTCAAAGCACATCCCTTACCGCAACTTCCATAGCCCCCAATTACAACCGTCTTTCCTGCGAATAGAATATTGGTTGACCTGAGTATTCCATCCATTGTTGATTGGCCTGTTCCATAGTAATTATCAAACAAGTGCTTTGTCTTGTTGTCGTTGACCGCGATCATCGGGTACTTGAGCACTCCCTCTTCTTCCATTGCACGAAGTCTGATTATTCCGGTCGTAGTCTCCTCACATCCTCCGATTATATCCGGAATTAACTTCTGATGTTTTGTATGAATTTCTGTAACCAGATCACATCCATCATCAATAGTTATGTGAGGTTGAGTATCAATAACTGCATCCAGAAACTTGTAATAATCTTCTTTGCTTTCCCCTTTATATGCCCAGACCAATACATCCTCATCTGCCAAAGCAGCGGCTATATCATCCTGTGTACTTAAAGGATTGCATCCGGTAATCGCAACTTTTGCGCCTCCATCTCTTAGAGTTCTGACCAAAACCCCGGTTTCTTTTGTAACATGCAGAGCTAACCCGATTGTTAAACCTTTAAATGGTTTCTCTCTACTCATTCTCTCCCTGACCTGCATTAGCGCCCTCATTCTCTTCTCCGCAATCTCGAGATTGAGTCTTCCTTGTTCAGCCAGTGAGGTGTTAACAACATATGACATGGTTGATGGAGGGTAGCAGAATATTGAGTTAGATCAATTTAATTGGTGTTTCTTTTGCCGACCTCACCCCCAAACCCCCTCTCCTCATACCCTCCCGCCTGCCTACCAGGAGAGGGGGCTTTTTAAAAACTCCCCCTTCTCCTGCGCACAGGTGGGTTTTTTTAAATACATCCCCTTCCTATGGCTCTTTGTTTTTGGGGGCCGGGGGGATGAGGTCGGCCTATTAAAACAAACCCGCAACCTGGGCGAACCATAGTAACGGAGTCTGTTTTGTCATCAGAAATAAGAATAAATCTTATTAACCGAAGACAACTATAGTATAGCAAACTTTACACTAGTTTTCAATGGCTGATTTAGTTCAATATTTTGCTATTACCGGGCGATTTAAGTGAAAAGTTACTAAAGAGAATCGAATTTTTAAAAGCACTTTTCACTTTTAACTATTCACTTTTCACTTTATATCGTGTCTATCCACTCCCTCCAAAAGCGTCCCCTCCTGCTCCACCGCCCTCCTCCCCATCTCGCAACCTAACTTACAAGCCTCAACTAAATCCGATCCCTCATTAAGCCCACCAAGAAGCCCCGCCCTAAACACATCCCCCGCTCCAGTCGGGTTAATAACTTTATCTGATTTATAAGCAGGAATCAGTTCCGATCCATCACGCGTACTAACTAAACAGCCTTCATCACCACGAGTTACAATCAAACAACCCATATTGTCGCACGTCGCACGTCGCACGACTTGTGACGTGTGACTTGTGACGTGTGACGAATCAGCCAAAATCTCCAATACTCCTTCTTCGTCACGACCCAACTTCTTCTGAGTAACCTCCCACTCATACTCATTCACAATAATTCCGCAGCTCATATGAACCATTCTTTCAAACGCATCATCACCAAATAAAATTACTTCCTGACCGGGATCGAAGAATGTCGGAATTGAATTATCTGAACACCATTCCATACATTTAACCATTGCAGTCGTATCGCGTGCACTAACTATTGCGCAAGAAATTTCTGACGAATCTAAATCGGAAGGAAATTCTCCATAAGAATCTGCTCCGGGATGATAGAAGCTTATCTGATGCTCGGAGCTATCGGTATTAATAATCGCAGTCGCAGTTACCTTATCCGGAATTACCTGGATCTGATCGGTTGAAATACCAACTGATCTAAACTTTTCTAAATAGTCCTCTCCATCTTTGCCAATCGATCCAACCAAAATAGGATCCTGGCCTAGTGCCTTAAGCCCCCATGCAATATTCGCCCCCGTGCCTCCGAAATGTCGAGCATAGTGAGGAGAAAAATATGAGACCGACAAAGAATCTAAGCTACCTGGATCAATTGCATCGGCAAATTGGCCATCATAACCCAAAAGGATGTCGTAGGCGATCGATCCTGTGACCAAGATTTTGCTCATGACTACATCTTACAGTTCTACTGCGCTACTGCGCTACTGCGAGGACTTAATTTTCTCAACAAAATCTACTGCGTTGACTTTGTACTGCGCTAATATAGGCACCCATGAAGATCGCAGTCATTGGTACCGGTTATGTAGGACTAGTCTCCGCCGCCTGCTTCGCAGAGCTTGGTCATCATGTATTTGGAATAGATATTGATGAGGCAAAGATTGAAAAGTGTAAAAGAGGAGAAAGTCCGATTTACGAACCGGGACTCGAGGAGATTCTTAAAGAAGGACTCAAGAATGGAAGACTTAAGTTTACAACTGATCTGAAGCAAGTTTTGCCTGAATGCAAAATCGTTTTCTCCGCAGTCGCTACTCCTCCAGGTGAAGGACACAAGGCTGATCTGAAGGCTGTATTCACAGTTGCTGAAACTGTTGCTAAGCATGCAGATCATGATCTTGTGTTTGTAAATAAATCAACTGTTCCCGTTGGAACTGGTAAACAATGTGAGGAGAGAATTGCAGAAATTCTGAAAGAGCGAGGTGCAAACATTCAGATACCAGTAGTTTCTAATCCGGAATTCCTGCGCGAAGGAATGGCAGTAAGTGACACGATTATGCCAGATAGAATCGTAGTCGGAGTTAATTCTAATCAGTGGGCCAAAGATCTTATGGAAGAGTTATATCGACCAATCACAAGAGTAGGCAAACCACTTGTATTCATGAATCGTGAGAGTTCCGAGATTGTTAAATACGCATCCAACGCACTTCTTGCTACAAAGATCAGCTTTATAAATATGCTCACTGAGTTGACTGAGAAAACTGGAGCCAATATCAGAGACGTAGCGCGTGGAGTCGGACTTGATACAAGAATTGGACCTAGATTTCTTCATGCAGGTATTGGATATGGTGGAAGCTGTTTTCCGAAAGATGTTAAAGCACTGCTTGCAACTGCCGCTGAATATGGAATCACAATGGATATTGTGGAAGCGACTGACAAGATAAATATGCGTCAGAGAAAAAGATTCTTTAAGAAGATTATCGATTCACTTCAGCCTAATTCAACTATCGGAATCCTCGGACTTTCGTTCAAACCAAAGACTGACGATATGCGCGAAGCACCGAGTCTTGATTTGATTCCTGAGTTAATCGAAAAAGGACACACCGTGAAAGTTTTTGATCCTGCTGCGATGGAAGTGGCGAAACCACTGTTACCTGACCAGGTTCATTTCTGTTCTGACACCTTCGAAGTAGTTAAAGATGTTGATTGTGTTGCAGTTCTGACCGAGTGGGATGAGTTCAGGGGGATTGATTTGG
>CAZYBL010000016.1:11701-15388 GCA_964645805.1 uncultured Candidatus Peribacteria bacterium
AGCTTAAGAATGAAATGAGGGGAAACATGCTCTTTGATGGTCGCAACATATATGAACCAAGTGAAGTAAAAGAGGCCGGACTCCAATACCACGGGATTGGTATTGGCTAATTTTTACTATTATTCTAAACTTTGATTATGGATCGCACAGAAATTCTGCACAATGCAGCAGTCGTAGGGAGGGCCATAGAATGTGGACACGGTACGTTGCACCTCATACCTAGCGATCAAATGAGAGAGATGATACGTACAATAACTTTAGCAAAAGTTCTAGAAGATTCTGCTACATAAAAACCACCTGATGAAGAAATAGATTTTCTAACAGGATTACCCAGATCCGAAATAACTGCCTGCTTGAAAGATCCTTCAGAGGTTGGATAACAACGGCTGTTCCCCCCTTGGGGGGAACACCTTTCATCCCTAGTTCAAGAGGAAAAGTCGCAGACCCCCAAAGTTTTTTTTGAGAAGGTATTGACGAGGGATTTGGAGCTGGCACTATTAGAAACAGGCCCACCCACCCGACTGCCTACCCACCCCGTGGGGGGAGGGTGTATATAGATGGCGTTCTAAAAGAATAATCATGTAATTAATCGCCTATCGAGTCGTCTTTAGTATAGAATGCGACCGTTTTATGAAGATCCTACTAACAGGTGCCGCCGGCTTTATAGGCTATCACACCGCAAAAAAGCTCCTCGAGCGTGGGGATCAGGTTATTGGTATAGATAATTTCAATCCATATTATGATCCAAAATTGAAGGAAGCCAGAGTCAGGCACTTAGAAGGAACCAAGGGCTTCCAGATGATCAAGGGTGACATCTGTGATCGAGAGACGATTAAAAAAGCCATGGAAGGAGTTGATCGGGTTTGTCATTTAGCTGCCCTCGCCGGAGTCCGCTACTCATTCGAGCATCCCGATGAATTTATACACAATAACATCCAGGGGTTTTTTGAAATGATTGATGAAGCAAAGAAGCAATCCATCCCTGGCTTCATATACGCTTCATCAAGCTCAGTTTACGGAGGAAGTGAAGACAGTTCCTTAAAAGAAACTGACCGCACGGATAATCAGTTGGCTTTGTATGGAATGACTAAGAAAGATAATGAACTTATGGCCCACACTTATCATCACCTGCATGGAATTCCTGTAACGGGACTCAGGTTCTTTACAGTTTATGGACCATACGGACGACCGGACATGGCATTGTTCCTGTTTACAGATGCAATTTTGAACGATCGAACGATTAATGTATTTGGTGAAGGCAAGATGCAGCGCGACTTCACATATATTGACGACATTGTTGATGGAACAATTGCTGCAATTGATAAGAACTATGATGAAGAGATTTTTAATCTAGGAAGCGGAAGAAAAGAAGAGTTAATGGACTTTATCCGACTAATCGAGGAAGCGTGTGGCAAAGAAGCGGATAAAAACTTTATGCCAATGCAGCCGGGCGATGTCCGCTCAAGTCTGGCTGACGTTTCGCATGCGAAGGAAAAGCTTGGATATGATCCTGAGATTGCAATCTCTGAAGGAATTCCAAAATTCGTTGAATGGTATAGAGAGTATTACAAATAGTAGTTCAACCCCTCTCCCTGTCCCTCTCCCTATGGGAGAGGGCACTCTGCAAAAGCCTCCTCAAGGTTTGATGTTGGTAATGCAGAGTTTCCCTCCCCCTTCGGGGGAGGGTTAGGGAGAGGGGTAGGCTATTTCCTCCAAGTAATAACCCTATTCATCGTATAATTCCACAAAACCGAAGTCAGTGCCCCAATAAACACTGCAAGAAGTTCCATCCATCCAAGTGAGAACAGGAATGCACTCACTGCCCAGTTTGCAAGTGCTCCGAACGCGCAGGCCACATTGTATTTTCCAAATCCAATCAGTGCATCTTTGCCTTTAAGTTTCTGATTTGCAAAGGTCCACAGATTATTTAGCGAGAAGTTAAATATAATCGCGGTTTCTGTAGCTCCAATTACAGCTAAAGAGAAGCCAGCTATAGTCAAGTTACCTCCTCCATCAAGAAGACTTGCGAAAATCATGTATGCGGACATATGAACTCCAACTCCGAGCGTTCCAACTATGCAGAACTTAATGAATGTAAGAGGAATAAATCTACCGATAGTGACGTCATACAAGTATTCAACAAAGTCTATTTGAACTTTCCAGCTTAACTTACTCTCGCCGTGCAAACGTGAACTAAATGTGAATGGAAGTTCTACCGCTTTTGTTCCCTTAGGGGCATGAACCAGTAGATCCAATAGAATCTTGAAGCCTTTTGGATTTAAATTAGGCAAAGCTTTTTCAAAAACCTCACGATCAATAGCAAAAAACCCGCTCATTGGATCTTTGACCTTAACCTTGCAGACAGCCAGAGCCATTTTGGTCGCAGTTCTACTTATAAATTGACGCCTTTCATCCCACTCTCCCACACTTCCACCTTCAATATAACGTGAACCGACTGCAATACCTGCATTTTCTTTTGCAGCCTGATACAACTTAGGCAAAAGCTCCATATCATGCTGCCCATCAGCATCCATTACTGCAAAAACATCTCCTTTTGCAGACAAAAATCCATCAATGACCGCCGATGAAAGACCTCGCTTATCGATTCTTCTGATCACATGCACATCATCATCGTCCTTAGAAAGTTCCAAAGCTATCCTCCACGTTTCATCCGGCGAATCATCATCAACAATTATTATTTCGTGTGGAATGTCCTTTAAAACATCTCTGAGCTTTGGAATAAGCTCGGGAATATTCTCAGATTCGTTGTAGGTTGGAAGAACTAAGGAAAGCATTGAAAATTCAATTGATAATTAAAATTTAATAATTGATAATTCTAAAGTGACTCAAAGATTGTTCTCGCTTGCGCTAATTATCAATTGTCAATTCTCAATTATCAATTATTAACGTGAATAAAATTTTGACCATCCTCACCTGCCTAATCCTAACCACCCTCTCCTCCATTCCTTCAATTCTAAAAATCCCTGGGATGCTTCCATTTATAGATTCCGAAGTCAGATCCGCAGCCCCTAAAGCAATTGAGGAGCTTAGGAAAGAAGGAGTATGGGTAGTTAATGCCAAAGTAAATTCGATCGAGAAGAAAGATGGAAAAGTCTGCTTTGAATGGGAACATGAATATCGATCTCGCTTTGAATTCAAAGAACCCGAAATTATTACCGCATGTATCTGATCATGCGTATCTTGAAGATCATTATCGGGTTAATAATCTTGCTCGGAATCTACTTAAGACTAACTAACATCGGACTGCCTGAGTTTGCAACCGATGAAGCTCAGCTTGCACTCGGCAAATCCGCAGCATGGACACCGTTTGCTATGGAACTAATTGTAATGGTTCAGAAGTTACTTGGATTCGAAATGATAATCGCCAGAAGTGTATCTGTAGTCTTTGGGGTTGCATGCCTGCCCCTGATTTATTTAATCACAAAAGAAATCTCCAGCAAAAGAGCAGCACTAATCGCATTAGGACTCTCTGCAATTATCCCAACCCACATTATTTTTTCTAAACTGGCATACCCCAGCGTCTATCTCTGCTTTGCATGGTTACTAACGCTACTAATGTTCCTGAAAGCAAAACAAAATAACGAATTAACGAATAAACGAATTAACGAATCCATATATCTCATTGGATTATTTTTAGCAGCAGTCCTATCAACCTTCATTAAAACC
>CAZYBL010000017.1:0-14910 GCA_964645805.1 uncultured Candidatus Peribacteria bacterium
GGAAGCACTGCAGGTAAGAGCATCATCGGAATTATTCGTATTAATAACCTCAAAGGAATTTGAATCTACCTGAACATTTGTGGCATTGACTGAAAATTGAATGTTCTTTATATGCACTGGATTGGATGTAATAGAATTCTTTTCCGAAGCTGAGAAATTGAAAGCTCCAATCACCACATTTCCAAGAGGAACGCTCATCCCATTGGCATCGTCATGTGCGTTTGTAATGGAAATGATATTTGAAGCAACCATATCATGAGTTGGACCTGTCACCGTCGCATTTGCACCTACGCTTGATGTCCCAATGAATATCTCTCCCTCCGCATTCTGGTCCCCATCATTCTGATCAAGTGTTTCGTTCGAACTCTTGCCCCTTGCTTCCACCGCAGGTTCTGGTGACGTTCCAGTGGTCAGATACAACGCGAATGAATTCCCGCTGACTTCATCAGGAGAATCTGATCTGATAAATGCTTTAACCAAAATGGACTTTTCCTCACCGGATTTTACAATCAAATTCGGCTTGCTACATAAAACACCAGCAGCAGGTGAATCACAGGTTAGGGCTCTAGCTCGAGCAAACTGAGTGCTGCTGCCTTCTTCAAACAAATCCAAATAATCAATGTAATCATTTCCGCCTGCGATTGCCATATCTCTGATTTCAATATCCTCGCCATCGGACCTGAACTTAATCCTAAGAAGTACCGGACTTAGTTCCCCTGCTCTTACCTGGCGACTCTTAACCGGAACCGAATCTGCAGTCACATACAGATTGCCTCTATCAATAATCGAAATTGTTCCTGTTGAATCCAATGTATATACCGCAATCCAACACATAGACTCATCGCATTCATCCGCATCAGTTGTAATGCCAGTCAGTTCCCTGCCATCAACCGCACCAACCGCGAGTACATATTGTGGATCGGAAGTATCGAATCCGACTGAAAGTGAAGTTGAACTTGCAGTAGAAGTTAAGTCTGCTTTAAGTTCAACCCGGCGCGCTACTCCCTGCTGAACAAATATGTGTAAATCCGTAAAGGCAAGTATTTCATCCTGAGATGAAACTGAGCTAATTAGCGTATTTGCTTTCCCATCACCACTCATGTCTGCATACAATCTGTAATTTTGCGCATCGGCTAAAGTGCCTGCAGTACTTTTAAACCTGACTCCAGTCATATATGCAGCCTGCCTGCCAGCTGCAACATCAAATGCTAGCAAAGTAACATCGTCTGATCCCAAAGATTGATTTAGCGATCCTACCGGAAGCTGTTGAACTCGAATTGTTGAATGCCTGATAGGCTCCGCAACCAATATGCAAATCTTGCTGCATCCATCACCATCTTCATTATTACCATCATCACATTGCTCCTTGCCCTCAACTACTCCATTACCGCAAAACGACGGTCTTCCTCCGCAGTCTTCCGGGCAATACAACTCTCCACAATCGTCTGAGCATGTGCTTGATGTGCAGACTGAAGGTGTACATGGCTCAAAGGATTCGCAGATTCCATTCCCGCAAGTTGTACACGCCTCCCATCTTTCTCCGTAACGAATATATGCTGCGCAAGTTTTACTACTTTGCCAACCATCAACAATAGCAACCTCTTCGCTGACCGCTTCTGATGTTTCATTTTCAATAGACGAAACTTGTTGAATACGTTGGCCAAGCAATACGATAAGTGCTGCCATCTCGCTTCTTGTAAGCAGGTGACTTGGTTCATATGGAAGATCTTTGAACAGTTTCTTTGTGGCAGCCACATCAAAATAAGGATCAAACCAGTTGGGAGGACCGCCGGGATAAGAAGGAACTCTCATCTCCCACGCTTCTATTGCCATCTTAAGAGCTTCAGCTAAGTTCACAGTTTTCTCTCCGCGGAATGTTCCATCCGGATAACCATGAATGATTCCTCTCTCTTTTGCACTGCATGCATGAACCCAAAACCACTGCTCCGCGCCTTCGAAGTCAGACAAACACTTTCGATCATCAACTATCATTGCTTCATCTCCAAAGACCGCAAGCATTAGAATCTTAAGAAACTCTGCACGATTGATCGAAGCATCTGGCCTGAACTCTCCACCTTCATACCCTTGCACTATTCCACGCGAATGCACAAGCTCAATATAAGCCTGATGTCTATGATCCTCTGTATCCAGGAACGAACTCGTTCTTGCCTCAGAAACCAGAGGAATAAGCAACAGAAATGGCAAAAAGCGCAAGAGGCGCATGGGGGTATTATACAGAATTTTCAATGTCAATAGCAGAATTGCATGTTATTATTACCTCACAATTTCGCCCGTGTAGCTCAATTGGATAGAGCACTAGTCTTCGGAACTAGGTGTTGCAGGTTCGAGTCCTGCCACGGGCACCAGCCTTCGCCCCGACAAGCCGGGGGCTTCGGCTGGCAGGCCATAAAAACGTGTGTTACAGGCTTGTAGAAGGCACCATTGACCATATTGAAACAAAATCGGAATTGATGTATAATATCTGTATATAACAAATAACCCAAACTAATATGAACGAAACTGCAAATGACAATGAACGTTTGTCTGCATTAGAGGACGTAAACGGAGTGCAAATCAAACTCAACTGGGTAGATATTTCCAGCGGTGAATACGAATTGCACTTCCCTCAAATAGATATAAGCAAACATGATGTTCCCGATGAAGTTATTAGAGTATCCAGAAATCCGGAAATTGCACAATGTGTTCTCGATCAAATAAAGATGTTAATAGAAACAACTGGTATGGGACCCGACGATATAGAAAATATTTACAAGGCTGCCAAAAAATATGCCGAGATCGCAGAGTACAATGCTCCCACAGAGATGCGCCGGGGTGATAAAAGGGGTATCGATGTCGATGAAGGTCCGCTAAGCGGAATACCAAGTGTCAGAAAACGCATAGGTGACATTTAAGTATTTTTGAATATTTCATTAGTTCCAATCGAGATATATTTGCGTTTTTAGCAACCCCAACTTTACCACATTTCACTTTTTAAACTTGCCTTAGCCCAAAAGGACAACTCAAGTGACATCACGCTAATACACCAACAAATGTGTACATAAGCTGTATGCGAGCTATTGACGTGGATGCGAATAAATTGATAATGATAAGTTACCCCATGGAAACTTCTAGTGTGATCGTAGGCTGGGCAATATTCATCCTCATACTGGAATACATAATGTGGGATATTTTTCACCGAAAGATGACACGTATCTGTCTCCCTAACGAAATGGATACCCCATTGTTAAGACTATTCACCCTGGCCCGCATGGGCTTTTTGGTAATTATTCATACGATTGTAATTGCCGGGATTGTAACAACCTTCACATTTTTATTATGGTGAAAGACCCGAACTTAAATCATGCTGACATTAACTTTCAGGGCAAACACGCCGATGAGGAGTTGCAATTATATATTCACCAGCATTGGATAAGACTTGTATGGCCTGTAATTAAATTAGTTGGATGGAATTTAATGGTATTCATATTGGGATACATAATGTTCGGTGTTGTATTAGTGGAAGATCCATACACAAGAAGATGGCTCTTAACTATTTTCACTGCATTTTTCCTGCTTGCCAATTTTGAATTCCTTGTACGTTTTTACAGATATCTCTTGTACGTGATAGTGGTTACAGATAAAAAGATACACAGAATTAAGAAGTCATTATTTGTTTTGGATGATCACCAAAGTGTAGATATATGGATGCTGCAGGATATCTTTAAATGCCAACATGGGATTGTTCAAAACATTCTAAGATTTGGGACATTGATTTTGGAGGCACAGGAGACAATCATTCGTGTTCACTTTGCACCAAATGTCTCGGAAAAATATGAAAAGCTGATGCACCTTAGGGAGCATGCGAGGAGTAGAATGGGATATATTGGGGGGATACTGAAAAGAACATAACAACAATTGACACTACGTGTCCGTAGGACAATTGACACGCCCCCTTCGGGGGCTTTTGACAATTGACAATTAACCTCTAAAAAAGTGGTCAACTGTCAAGAGCGACCCCGGCTCGCCGGGGGAGCGTGTTAATTGTTAATTGTCATTACAAAAATCCCCGCGGTAAGCGGGGTTTTTGCTTTGGAGGTACACGTGTTTTCGCCGTCATCACGGCAATCGCGATTACCGTGATTTACCTCCTCTTCTTCCTCCTTCGTGTCGTCTTCCTCTTTGCAGGCTTGCGCGCTGCCTTCCTCCTTGTTGCCTTCTTCCTCCTCTTTGGTGCAGCCTTCTTTCTGCGCTTTGGCGCTGCCTTCTTCCTGCGCTTTGGTGCAGCTTTCTTTCTTCGCTTTGGCGCTGCTTTCTTCCTGCGCTTTGGCGCTGCCTTTTTCCTGCGCTTTGGTGCAGCCTTCTTCTTCCTTGTTGTCTTTCTCTTTGCTGGCCTTCGTGCTGGTTTCCTCTTTGTTGTCCTACGCTTTGCTGGCTTGCGGCGCTTTGCTGCTTTTCGTTTCTTTGCTGGCATAACAGAAGTGGGTTAAAAAATAAAAATAGGAAAGGGTTGGAATAAATTTTACTTTTTATTTTATAACAATAAAAAAATTTAAAGAAGCGTAAAACAAAAAATGTGTTTTCTTTATAAATAAGAAAAAATGAATAATGAATAATTAATAATGAATAATTTACTAAAAAGTAATCTTAAAAAATCATTCTTCATTATTCATTACTTAACCATTCGCAAAGAATGCCCCATTTTTTTCTTTTTAACACTCAAATACTTTCTCTGTTTCTCTGAAAGTTCACTCGACTCTATAGGAACACGTTCAGTAACTTTTAGTCCATGCCCCTCTAATCCAACAATTTTTTTGGGATTATTTGTAAGAAGGCAAATTTCTGAAATGCCCAAACTCTTAAGAATTTGTGCTCCTATACCATAATCCCGTAGATCTCCCCCGAAGCCTAATTTCTTATTTGCCTCAATTGTATCCAACCCCTCACTTTGCTGCAGTGCATAGGCCCTGACTTTATTTGCAAGACCAATCCCCCTTCCTTCCTGTCGCATATATAGAATTATTCCTGAACTTTCTTCGTTAATTTTCTCCATCGCGATACGCAGTTGATGCCCGCAATCGCAATGCCTGGAAAAAAGCACATCACCGGTAAAACATTCCGAATGAACACGAACAAGAATAGGTTGATTTTTTTCAATATCACCTTTTACAAGTGCAATATGTTCCTTGCCGTGAATGGTATCTGTGAAAACATACATCTTCCATACACCCATATCGGTTTCCAGATCTGAACTTGCATCTAAGCGGACGTGAATTTCATTATCACTTCTGTAGGCAATTAATTCTTTGATTGTGATGATGGGAATATCATTTTCTTGTGAAAACTTTTCAAGTTCTTCTAAACGCATCATCGTTCCATCACTTAGCATTAGCTCGCTAATCACTGCCGCCTGAGGTAAACCAGAAAGTTCACAAAGATCTTTACCGGCTTCTGTATGTCCAGCACGTTTAAGTACTCCGCCATCGGAAGCCCGAAGTGGAAATATATGACCCGGCCTCGCGAAGTCATCAGGTTTAGCTGAAGAATCTACAACCTTCTTAACAGTTAAACATCGATCATGTGCAGAGATACCAGTGGTTGTACCTTCTTTTGCGTCGATGCTAACTGTGAATTGTGTCTGAAGTTGCGCAGTGTTACGACTAACCATTGGAGGCAAATCCAGCTTATCAGCAATTTCATTGCTCAAAGACAAACAGACAACTCCTCCGGTATTTTTAATTATAAAAGCCATTTTCTCTTCCGTAATATGCTCAGCTGCCATAACCAAATCTCCCTCATTTTCACGATCCTCATCATCCACAACTATGACCATGTCGCCATTCTTTAGGGCTTGCACCGCCTCTTTAATGGAAGAGAAATTATTCATAATTCAATGGAATATTGGAGTATTGGAATATTGGATAGCAAGCATTTTTACAACTAATATTCCATTATTCCAATATTCATCTGTCAATCCTTTTAAACCAGCTGATTAGCTGATTAGTACAATTGAATTGTATACGTCTGCGACACCGTTCGCGGCTTCTCACGTCCAACCGCCACATAATAGGTCCCCGAAGGATAGATGTAAGAATATCCGCAAGTCGGACCCGAGAATCCATAAAGATCCACATCCTCCATCGCATAAATCAGACAAGAAAGTTCAGCTGAGTTGGAAATTGTTAGCTTCATTTTCTTTTCACTCGGAACAGTAAACCTGTAGAAATCAAGAAAATCATGCTCTTGTAACATCTCTGTCTTGGTCAAACCAGTGCTAAGCAAAGTCGCTTCTCTGAACCCATCATTCCCATCACTCTTAGCAACTTCAGATGCAACTGTAAATGTCACATCACTCGAAGTTGGTTGCAGATCAACCTGGTAATCACCTGCATCTAATGCTGTCTTCAAATAACATTTCTTACCTTCCTGATACCCAAGATAATACTCCATAGATATCCCGTCATCTTTCATACGATACAACCTGCACATAATCTTTCCGGTTTGTCCGGACTGAAGTGATGCAGTGATTTTTGCAACTGTAGATTTGGAAAGCGAGAATGTATAACTCTTTACTCTCTTCTTATTGAACTTATCACTGGTTGTGAATGGGAAATTCACATTTCTCATATTCGCACTCGATGTAGTAAGTTCGTTATCTGTTGTCGTATCCACACTTATACTTTCTTCTGTTGTAATTTGGTCAATTACATCTTGAGTCTCGCTTAGTTGCTGAGCTTCTGTTTGTTCGCGCTCTTCGAATATCTGAACAGTTAAAGCATTGTAAATATATGCTGCTGCTTCGCCTCTAAGAAGCGGCCAGTTTGGATAAAATCTTGCCCCCTCCTGCCCAACAATCGGGAGAATTCCATTCTCAAAGGCCTCATATAAGTACTTTGTATACCATGCTGATGTTGATACATCCACAAATTTTACAACATCTCGTCTCTCTTCAGTTATCTCATCAACTCTGATTTCGAATATTTCCAAAATCATTTTTAGAGCCTCCACGCGATTAACAGGTTCGCCAGGCCTGAAAGTTCCATCCGAGTATCCCTGAACATACCTACTTGCCGCAGCATCACAAACATACATCTCGTACCAACTATTCTCCTCCACATCTCTAAAACACTTTGTGCTATCAGCGCTTGGAATTTTGCCCTTAGCTACATAAAGCATTTTGAGCATCTCAACACGATTAACACTATTCTCCGGACGGAATGTTCCATCGGGATTTCCTTGAATTATTTTCGCCGCCGAAAGCATCTCAACGGGCATCTTGTATATGTGCCCATCTGGAACATCGGGATATATAGCTGCAAATGCAGACACACTTGATCCGAGAATGATTAGCGCAGATGAAACTGCAATGATAGTTTTACGCATAAGTATATTGGGGCAGGGTTCTGGCTATTGTACCGCTGATTCAAGATAGATCACAAGTTGCTAAATAAAATGAATAATGAATAATGTATAATGGATAATTTTAAAAAATATGGCAAACGCACCCGAGCGAGGAGCCAGGAATAGATGCACAAATTGCGCGAGCTGATGGTGAGCGAGTCCTTGAGCCATGCGAAAGGGCTCGACTCATCTCAGCGAGCCAATCTAAGTATCTGAAATAGCGCGACGAGCGAGCTGCGTTTGCCTTGATTTTTTCTTTGCTTCTTTCTTTTGTATCAAGACAAAAGAAAGAAGGAATACGTGTTATTTGCTATTGTAAATATTCAAATTAACCAATAATCTCTCCTCCTATGAAAGGAGTCCTAATCTGCGGCGGAACAGGCTCCAGACTGCGTCCCTTGACGAATATTTTTAATAAAAGCCTACTTCCAGTGTATCACAGACCTTTGATCCAGTATCCGCTTGAGATTATGACAAAGGCTGGAATTACACAGATAATTGTAATTACAGGAACCGAGCATATTGATCAAATTACCAGATTCTTAGGCTCAGGCTCACGCCATGGATGCTACTTCACTTACCGAGTTCAGGAAGAACCACGAGGAATCGCACAGGCTCTAGGTCTGGCTGAAGAGTTTTCGGATGGCGAAAGTGTGTGTGCAATCTTAGGTGATAATGTTTTCTTTGATGACCTTTCACCAACAATTAGATCATTTCAGGAGGGAGGACATGTTTTCTTGAAGACTGTCCCCGATCCCGAAAGATTCGGCGTCATAGAAGTTGAAGGAACCCAGGTTAAATCCATAGAAGAAAAACCTCTTCAGCCCAAGAGCAGCCTGGCACAAACCGGTTGCTACCTTTATGACAACCGCTGCTTCAACATCATCAAAAACCTGCAACCTTCCGCACGTGGAGAACTGGAGATTACTGATGTTACAAGGTGGTATATGGAACAAGGCGAGCTTGGATTTACTATCTTGAATGAAGAATGGGTTGATGCGGGGACTTTCGAAAGCTTGCACAAAGCATCTGTGCTTGTTCGTGAAAAAGAAAAGCAAATTGTCGAGAAAGCTAAGATGCATGCGTTGGCGAGTGATTAAACGTAAAGTTCTTTGTATTTCTGAGCAATATTACTCCAATCAAAGCCTTTAGCATGTTCTTGAGCTTTGGTTGCATGTCTTTTTCTCAAATCATCATCATTTAAATACGAACTAATAGCCCCACTAAGTTCCTCAACATTATCTGGTTCCACAAGCCATCCAGCTGTTCCATGGAAAAGTACATCCGGGATTCCCCCCACATGAGTTCCAATTGTTGCACACCCTGCAGCTTGAGCTTCTAAGAAGACATTACCAAGCGCTTCTGATCTTGAAGGTCCACAGAAAATCTCGGCCTCTGCATATTCTTTATAAACATTCGGTGGAGCAATGTATCCGAGAAACTTAACTCGATCCCCAGAGGGGACCCCCTTGGGGTCTGCAAGTTCTAATTCAGCCGCTAACTTCTCCAAATTTTTTCTCTGCGATCCATCACCTACCACATTCAATTCCCATTTCTGATCCTTAAGTTTCGATAATGCCTCTAATAAGGTATCAACTCCTTTCTGAGGCTCCAGTCTGCCAACAAATAAAATCCTTCCCTGTATTCTCTGGTGCTGCAACCGTGATTGATTAATCGCAAATGTATCAATTCCGTTCGGAATCAACTCAACTTCATCTCTCCTCCATTCTTCAGCTTGTTTTTTTAAAACCGAACTGATTGCAGTAACTTTATCTACCGATTTAACTATCCCCTTTTTCATAAAACTCCTATTCGTCGTCTGAAGAGTCAGAATCCTTTTAGCCTTGCTCACAAACCTGCAATTTTTAAGAGCAAGCCCTGCAAAAGTTTCCAGAATTGCGTGAATAATATCGGGTTTAAGTTTCCTAACTGCCAAGGGAGCAAGAAATGGATACAACCATTTATCTAAACCTAACCCTAACCCCACTCTGATTACACGAATCTGACCCTTCAGCTTGTCCTCTCTGGGCAAATCCCTCCTCATCTTTGCAGTAACAATCGTAAAATCAAAATCATCCTTAAGCCGAAGAGGAACTTCTTCAGCGCAAGCTTCCGCACCGCTTCGCAGAGGACTCAGGAAAGCCGATAGAATGACAATTCGTTTTTGCATACCTTTTTACCCGCCGCGTGGTGGAGCGGAGGGGAATTGAACCCCCAGTCTCTAGGTTGACGATCCTGAGACCGCACCTAGCCCGCCCCATTAAAGCGGCGGGAGCAAAATATTAGCTTTTTTCTACTAAATTGACAAACAAAATCAACTAATATAGAATAGAATCAATCTAGGTTGACGATCCAGAGATTGCGTTTAGCTTGGGCCCAGTTGGCCCCCAGCCCCGAAAGGGGCTTTTTTTATGATTCATTAAACAAATCTCTATACTTCTCCCCCACCACCTTCCAATCAAAAACCTCTTCAATCCTTTTTCTTGCAGCTAATCCCAAAGCTTCCCTCTTGGGCTTATCCTCAATCAATCTTTTTATATGAGCTTTAAGCGCCTCACGATCACCCGGATCAAACAAAAGTCCGCTCACTCCATTTTGAATCAGATATTTATTCCCACCAACTTCAGTCGCTATACACGCGCATCCTGATGACATTGCTTCCATTAAAGCATTGCTTAATCCCTCGGAGTAACTTGGCATTACAAAGATGTCCGAACCAGCTAGTATTTCTTTAACATCATCTCTAAGCCCCATAAATTCAACTTCGTCATTATACTTTTTAACTAATGGATGATCTTCTTTATGCCAGCCAACAACTTTGATTTCTAAATCAGGGAATTCTTTTTTAAGTGGAACTGAAGCCTCCACAAAATCATCTACACCTTTGACTGATTCGAGTCTTCCTACATACGTAATAGTCGCGCGTCCCGCGTCGCGCGTCCTGACGAGTGACGAGTGACCAGCGACGTCTATCCCCGTAGGAATAACTTCCGCTTTCTTCTTTATCCCCAAGAACCTAAGCAACCTCTCAGATTGCGGATGGAAAAAAACTACTCTCGAGGCACATAACAAAATCAACCACCCTGCGGTCCACGCATAAATCGCAGAGCAAACCTTAGGAATAAAACCACGCGGCCACCATGTCATTCCAACAAGTGCATCAGTTAGTAATATAACTTTTTTACCAGTTAATCTAAGAGAAATTACCGAAAAAGAAGTCCAGAACAAAATCTTATTCACAACTATAAAGTCCGGCTTTTTCTGTTTAATAATCTTTCTTACAAATCCTGTAAATCCTAATGCAATTCCATAGTTCCAGGGGTCTGGAATAAAGATGTCACGCATACGATATATTTCGAGTGTATCCGATATCCTTACGTCCGACGTCCTACGTCCGACGTCCGAACTTCCCCCCATACATGCAACAACAACTCTAAATCCTAATTGCTGCCAAAGCTCCGCAAGTTTAACACTGCTCACCATCCAACGATGCTCTTCCTTCCAGTAGGGAGAAATTAGTAATATCGTCTTCATCTGCCGTATATTAACCCATAATGGAAAATGGAAAACGAAAAATGGATAATAATTTTCAATTATCAATTATCAATTATCAATTATTCTGAGTCCTCGTTATCCAACCCCGCATCTCTGAGCGCAATCTTTCTAACAATTCTAGTTTGCCTCTGCTCCAATTCCTCCAGGCGCATGACTAAATAAAACACAACGAAGAAAAGTACCCCGAAGAATGTAATAAATACCGCGTTTTCTCTATCTTTGATCCCGGTAACTTTTGTTACCCAGTCCATAACACCAGGGAATATTGCAATCAATGCAACCAACCCCCAAAACAAAGTCCATAGTATTCCTTCCCACATAGTTTTTTTCTGCCGCATCACAAGACTCCATGCATACACAACTGCAATGAATGCAATTGCTGGAGCCAATACTTGATAGAAGGTGAGATCCATGGATATGGCTAGTATAAAGTAATTTTGTGCAAATTATCCAAGATAAATGTCGAATTGTTATATTGCTATATTGTTCACAGAGTGAGTAAACAATCTCGATACTATCAATTACAACAACCAGTTTGAGCAACGCTCTGCCTGCCCAGCCGGTCAGGCGGGCGAACAATATGACAATTTAGCAATATAACTGTCTATCTCAGAAAAGAACGAAGTAATATTTTAAGAGCCGTTTTTATTCCGTTAGCAAACGACTGCCCTTTAGCCAAAGTATACTCCGAGTATAAAACTTTTGTAGGAATCTGTCTGATTCGCCATCTATGTTGCGAAGCTTCGCGAACAATTTCTGAACAAAACTCAAACCCGCTCATTTTAAGATCAATTTCTTCTATAGCCCTAGGTCCAAAAGCCTTGAATCCACACTGGCTATCCGAAATCCACTTACCAGTTGTTAATAGTGTAAGAACGTTTCCACACCAGTTTGCTGCTCTTCTAATAATCGGAATGCGGTTGCGTTGACCAAAGCGATTTGCAAACACTACATCGGAGTGATTGTTTTCCAAGGGCCTGAGTAGTGCTGGTATGTCATCTGGATTGTGCTGGTCATCAGCATCGATAGTTACAATAATCTCCGCACCCATAGCCCTTGCAGCATCAATACCAGTCATAGTTGCCGCACCCGCTCCACAATTTTCAACGTGACTAATGACATTTGCACCAGCATCTTTAGCAACAGATATAGTTGCATCAGTAGATCCATCATCTACAACAATCACATCTGGAATGTACTTTTTGACATTCTTTATCACCCCCTCCAGTTGAGATTCTTCGTTGTAGGCCGGAATTACAGCAATAGTCTTCACACAGCAAAGAATATCGTAGATATTGAGATTTTACCAAGCTATTAATGCATTTTTTTGTCAAAAGATAAGTCGAAAGTCAAAAGTCCTTTGACCTTGGACTTTCGACCCATCCTTTGACTTTTGACTTTGGACAATCATATCACCCCTAAGGAATCAACATATACGCCACTCCACCCCCTGCATCACTAATCACAATCTGCAAACCATTCTCCGGATCGTTAGCCCATTCCAAGAAAGCGTTAACTTTCTGATGCAATGTACCATTCGGATCACGCTCTATGGTTGCAGTGTTGGTATCAAAAATGATGCTATTGAATCCCAAAGCTTTTAGACGTTTAACAAGAAGTTTTCCATCGCGCTCCTGATATAGGCAATTAAACACATCAAGCTGGTGATCCTGAATACCAATCACTTCCAAATTACGCGGTATAAAGTATGGGATAAATGTTCCCATTCTGTAAAGATAAGGTCTGTCCGGAATTTGTTTCGATCTCTCTATCACAATCTTGGCAATGTCATTGTAATGAGGCACTGTGCGTTCGATCATTACTTCTGCAGATGCTTTGCCAGATGAATATTCCAAAAGATTTTTCTGCGTATCGTATTGCCACATCCTCATCGAGTACATCATAAGCAGTGCAACAGCAATGAAAACGTTTACCGATATTTTTCCAAATTTATCCGGAGCTTTAGCAGCCAAGACTTCAATCAAAACTATCAACCCAAGGAAAGTCCCTATCCCGTACCACGGGATTCCATTTGCCAGGAACATCCACTCAATAAGCATAAATACCGTTCCTACAAATAACCATCTAAGCCATCTCCCTTTCCTCATCCAGAAAAATGGTAGTAATAGAACCAGTGGAATCAGCAAAAGAACAGGGGTTGTTGTTACGTAATATCCAGTACTATCCAAGTTCATCGTCGTCCTCCAGGGCAAAGTAAGATAATGCCCTATTCCTTTTTCAAAACCCCAATATCTATCCAACTCTTCCACACCTCCTGTAGGCGAGCATCTTTCATGTTGTTGATCAACCGCAAGATCGGGGCCAAGTCCCCTAACCACAGTATTTTTTGGACCATCTTCGCCGTATGGATTTATGTAAGGAGTAACATTATTAGGAGCCTTGAGTGCAAGTTTGGGGACAACTCGCTCATGCAGAATATTATTGTGCATCACCCATGGCGAAATAGAGAAGATTACACATGCACCAAAGATAGTAATTGCTACGACCGTCTTTTTTAGTTTGCTTTTAAACTTCCAAGAAACGAAGCCAAGAATTGCAATTCCAATAATTGCAAAAATAATTGGAATAAGATCGGGTGGAATTGGAGATTCGCCTCCAAATAACCTTTCCAAGGTTCTCTCGATATTCAAAGCAAATCTTGAAAATAGAGTTATAGACAAAAATGCTGCACCGACAAGAGCTGACCAATGAAGCATAGCTCCAACAATAACTGCTCCAAGCGCGACAATTACCATGACACCTGTGAATTTGATTGCAAATGCAAACCCGGCAAATATTCCTGCTAACGCTAACCACATTATCGATTTCGAATCTTTTTCTTCTTCTTCGCCCAAATCACGGCCGAACAGATATTTAAATACACAGAAAGTGCTAAGTGTCCCCATTAGAAACACTGCATTATCAATCTTCATATCTGCAAACGAGAAGTGCCCTACCATTGGTAGAGCGTAATACAATATTGCAGATAAAAGCCCTGCACTTCTTCCCAAGAAGTAATTTGCAAAAGCAAAAATTGCCAACACTGCAAATAGTCCCACACTCCAGTTGATCATCATTGCAGCAGAAGCACCAAAGAAGCTTTCGTAGCCGAACAGAAGGTAACCAAGTGAGGTTAAGTACTCCCAAAAGAAAGGAGCCATGGAGAATATAAAGTGACCATAGCTAACCATTACTCTCGGACGATTCAGGTAACTCCCCAAATCATCCCATCCAATTGGGAAAGGTCGTACAACTGATAGGAAGTTGAATGTCAGATACGTAAGTAGCAACCAAGACAACAAGATGACCGGATCTCTCCAGGATCTATCAAACTCCCAGGAATGAAACAGGAACTTCTTAATCCAATATTTGGAATGTTTAAATCCTGCCAAAGGAATAATTGCAAGCATTACCCATCCTGTTGCCTTGGTAAATAACGCAAGGAATGGTACATGCAAGCTAATAACTGCCATGAACCATAAGATTGCAATCAAAAAGCACGCTCCAAGCCCTGTACTTAATATGGTTTCAAAAAATAGATCTTTCGGCTTAAGCCTCAGCCATCCAAGCGCCGCTCTTCCAAGCACCAAAAGTTCAAAAATGAAAAATAATATAAGCACAACAAGTGACAACACTTTTGTTACAAAAGAGGTTTGAATACACCTGTGTTTTATCTCGTAAGCGCGTGCACTATTATCGAACTGGCCGATAAGGTTTAAGCACCCACGATCTTGCAAGTCATCCAAATTTTCCTGAAGAGTTTCTAACCCCTCCGGTCCTACGTTTTTATAAACCTGAGGAAGCGGCTCTACAATTCTGCGTGCGGGCATGTTTTCTGTTCCCCTGAGTGAAAAAAATGTAAATACCAACCAAAGAGATGCTATGAACGCAACTACCAACATCCACGGACGCATCTTAAATCTGATTCTCATTGATCCAGTTCTTAAAGAAATCCAA
>CAZYBL010000018.1:0-14465 GCA_964645805.1 uncultured Candidatus Peribacteria bacterium
GCAGAATTGTATTGATCGGGTCTAAATTAATGAAAACCCTTGACACGGATTTGTGGTAGTATGAGTATGTGAATATGAATGAAGTACCTGAGTCAGCTGATATTGGCAGTGACAAAAAGGATAATGGTCCTTCATTAGATTTTAGGTGGATGCGGAGTGTGATGGACATGTATGAATTAAGTGTTGCTTTGGATCAAACTGATAGGAGTGAAGATGAAAAAGCTGAGATACTCAGAAATGCAGGTAACAGCATAGGATAATTTGGACTTTATGGGGTTCGATGAGAGATTTCGCGAAGATGATTTTGACTTTGGTGGCAGTGTTTGGAGTAATCTTCTTACTCATCTTTGCCATCGTGGGTGTGCCAATCTATTTCGATGCTGAAGGTCGCCTCTACAAGGAAGTAGATGGGTACCTGCAAACGGTGCAGGGACCGACGGCGCGGCGGGTGTTCGACATTGCTCGACCTCACCTTTCCGAGGCCGAAGAATTCGAGTTTGCGGGGAGGCTGAGTGCCATCAACGCGTCGCCGAAGCGATTTAAGGGCGACGAGTACGACAGATTCATGTGGAATCTGTGCATTCTCCTCAGGGAAGTGGAGGAAGAGAAAGGAGTCGATGCCAAATCGAAGTTGGCATGGGAGATCAGGAACTTGTACGACGATATAAGATGGATCAATGGTCGTATGGCCTACGATGCCGTCACGAAGTACGAGTACACCGAGGAACAATTCGTGGATGACAAGGAGACATTTCCGCGAATGTGCGAAGAGCTCAACGAGCTCATCGCCGTTTCGCAGAACTCTTCCCCGAAGTCAAAAAGCTAGTCATGGATGACTTGGCAGGACACAAAAACGGCGCTGGCCCCTTGGGGTTGGCGCTGTTTTGTAAGGGATTTAGTTTATAGATACATGTTTTTCCACTAAAATATAAATATCATGGCGAGAGTAGCTCAGTTGGTTAGAGCGGCCGGTTGTGGTCCGGTAGGTCGTGGGTTCAATTCCCATCTCTCGCCCCAGTCTAATTTCTAATTCTGACTCTGGGGAGGATTATTAGGTTTACCGTGGTGCTGATTCGGTTTGGATTGATTGTTCTTCTGGGACTTATTCTGGTTGGGCTTATTGTTCTTGTTTCTGTTTTGATGGTTATTCTTCTTAGGTTTGTCCTGAGGTTTTTGAGCATTGATGCTATCAGCCTTCGCCACACTTGACTGGTCTACGGCTGACAGGTCAGCTTTTAGGAATGCTACAGGCTTATCGTCGTCAGCTTTCTCTTGTGGCTTATCTTGAGGTTTCTGATTAGCCTGGGTTAGCCAAGCTGGAGCAGAACCTTGTGGTTGAGTGCTTGATTGTTTAGGTTCTGCTTGAGGTTTAGGTGCAGGTTCATTTTTCGGAGCTTCCTTAGCAGGCTTCGCATTGTTATTTGTCCCTTTTAGCCAATCTGGAACTGGGCCTTCGGGTCCACTTGCCTCGGGTTTAGTTTCTTCTGCTGGGGCTTCTGGAGCTGTTGGTTGAGGAGGTGTAGGTGCTTTGGGTTCAGGTGTAGGGGCAGGGACTGATGGGGTCGTAGGGCTGGGAGCCCCTCGACTACGCTCGGGATCTTCGATGGGTGGAGGTTTGGGTTGAGTTTCTGCTTTTGGTTTTGGAGCGGGATCTGAAGGCTGACTTGCCGGCCGTAGTCCGCCTTGTGCGGACGAAGGCTGGAGCCAGTCGGGTGCCGGACCACTTGTAGATGCAGGTAGTTTGGCTGCGGGCTCAGGCTTTGGTTCAGGCTTTGGTTCAGGTGGAGTTGTTTCTTTCTCCTCTTTTTCTTCTTTTATCTCTTTTTCTTCTTTTGCTTCTTTCTTATCCTCCACAACCTCCGCCTCTTCAACATCATCTTTTATTTCCAGTGCATCTGACTTTTCCTCCTCTTCAGTTTTTCCTGCCAGCTTTTGTTCCGCTTTGGCGAGTTTTTCTTCTAAAGATGATCCTCGTTTTAAAATCTTGGAGAGCCCAAATACAATTCCAATTCCAATGAGCAATGCAAGCAATGCAATCCCTCCGTACTTGATTATCTTCATAATAAGAGCACCAAAATTAGATGGGCTTTTATCTTTCTCATCATCAGGAATTATTTCTGGTTTAGTTAGACCGGTAATATTAACTGACTTTGCTGATTCTTTAATTACTTCGCCCTTTCCAATGTCGTAAACTTTTGCACTAACTGTAAAATTGCCTTCTTTTGTATACACATGTGTTGGCATATCGAGCAAGCTTTGTTTTCCATCACCAAAATCCCACTTGATAACTGTGGGAACTCTTTGTTCTGCCTGCGAAAGTTTGTATTCGAATGAAACACGTCCTTCACCAAGCTGTTCAAATTGAATTCCCTGTTGTGCTTGTGAGCGTTGATTGGCAAGTTGTGCTGAAGATACATCCGATACAACTATAGTTTGTGTTTGAATATTTCCTCCGGCGTCCTTTGCAGCAACAGTTAATGTGTACTCTCTTTTGGGATTCGTAAACCATAAGACAATTGGTGTTCCTTTGCTTGAAAAGTATGTTCCATTGACTGCGTTGTCGTTCGAAGGATTGCCATCCCCGTTCTGGTCCAGAGTAGAATCTGTATCCAGGACAATTGTGCGAGGTGTGTCTTGAACGGGTGTAAGCTTTATCATGTTCAGTTGCTCCGAGAGCATTACTTTGCCTTCGCTATTCGGAGCAGGTTCAACAGTTACTATGTTTGCGTTACTTTGTGGTGCCACACGTGGAGTTTGAGCAGTTAGAGGTACCATAATCTGCAAAGTACCTCTTGTTCTATTCGATCCGTCGGAAGATGAAATTTGTGTGTTAAGCTTATAAAGACCGCCTTCTACAAATCTGGTCCTGTAAACGGGTGATCTTTTAGCTTCTATGAATGCCCCATCACGTGCAAGTACCCAGCTTATCTGTGGGTCAATGTGATCGTGCACTGGAATAGCTTCCAATATAGATCCCCTTGTTATTGTGAATTGCGTAACAGATTGTGTTACCTGAGCCAAGAGGACAGGACTAGCTGCCGCTACACAGAATAATCCTATTGTTATCGAGAGCCTCAGATTTGTTTTTGTTTTTGGGTTCATTTTCTAAAAAATTTTTATGGCAATATGGTTGTGACAAATACAACAATTCCTTCAGCCAAAACTATAAGTGCCATACCAACAATGGTGTAGATAACAATCTTTTTTGTTTTTTCTCTTGATTCATCACTGCCAAGCCCGACAATTAGAATTATTCCTCCAATAATTATTACAGCTGTAGCCAAAAGTGCAGTGTAAAGCATTACTTCGAGTACTACTGCTCGAATTTTGTCTCGAAGATCGGTTCCTTCCCCACCATAATCATTGATTCCCCCGATTTCGGAGGCGTCACCTAAAGGATCACTTGCCTCAACTGTTGGTACTAGTTCAAAGCTAACAGATGAACTTAGTGCAGTCAGACCAAATACAAATGGAAGTATCATGCTAAGTAATCCTGCGCATGCGATTAGCTGATGTGGTTTAGAAAATGTAATCATAGTTAAACTAGGGCTTTAATAACTTCGACAAATAGTTTAGATAGAAGAATTACAAGTAGTCCAACAGCAACGTAGATAAGGATTTTCTTTGCTGTTTCGCGGGAGTTGTCTGAGCCCATTCCCAAAATCAGATAGAATCCTGCAATAATAATTACAGCAACTGCGATCAAAGATACATAGAGCAGGGCTTCATCGACAATGTCACCGATTAATTGGCGTAAATCGGTATCACTTACACCTGTGTCGGATGCGGAGCTTACGCCAGCCGATATCCCTCCTCCACCGTAGATTGCGTTGGTAGCAAGAGCGCTACCAGCATTTGCTAACCAGAATATTGGGGCACAGCTTAGATAACAGATTTTAGACATGAAGTTTTAGGAATTTCGTTTAATTGTAGCACAAAAGGGGTTTAGGGGCTACTGTTTCAGGTTGATCGGAAAATGGATTGTTTTGTTGGGTAGGATTCAACTAACAACTAACAACTAAAAATGACAATTTCTATAATTGTTGTAGGTTGTAAGTTGTAGGTTGTTTGTTCCCCTATGTGGGGGAACGTCGAAGAGCCCTAGTTTTAGCTGAAAAGTCTAGAAGGCCAAAAGTATTTTTTTAAAAGGCATTGACGTTGTTTTTGAGATAACACATATTAATAGCGCCCCACCCACCAACAGCTTCCCACCCCGTGGGGGGGAGGGTGCATCCAAATGCCAAATGAGCTCTATGCTGAATAGGCTATAATCAAATCATGAAACCAAAGTCCTCAACTCGCATCCTTAAACAATCCAAAGCTTTCGCATTCCTAATCACAAACCCAGTAAACATCCAATATCTGATGGGTATAGATGTAGGACACAGTGCAATTCTAGTTACTAAAAATGCGATTAATCTATTCGTACATGGTATATATGATGAAGTTGCACGAAGGTCAGCGGGCAATAAAATCAAGGTTTATGAGTTGGATGATCTTGAAAAGCATGTAAGGAAATGCAGATCAGTTGGCATCGAATCTGAGCATATGACGCTAGCTGAATTTAGCAGGATGAAGCGGAAATATAAGAGTACAAGATTTGTACAGAAAAAAGGTGTCATTGAGTATTTCAGGAGGCAAAAAGGAGAAGATGAGATTAAAAAATTCAAAAAAGCTCAGCGCATAACTCGTGAGATGATTAGGCGAGTTCCATCCGCTTTAAAGTCACGTCCGACCGAAAAACAACTGGCAGAAAAATTACTTGGGTGGGCTAAAGAACTTGGAGCCGACGGACTTTCGTTTGATCCAATTGTCGCATTTGGAACCAACACAAGTTGTCCTCATCATCGTGCGACCAATAGGAAGCTAAAGAAGGGTCACATAGTTCAGATTGATGTTGGCGCGAAGTACAAAGGTTACTGCAGTGATCAAAGTCGAGTGTTCTTCACTGCTAAACCAACCGCACTTCAGAGTGAAGTTTTAAAAGCAGTAACTTTAGCAAAGCGAAAGTCAACGGCGGCAGTTAAGCCCGGAGTTTCCTCACGTAAGCTTGATCAGGTTGCAACTAAAGTGCTAAAAGAATTTGGATTTGAAGAGTACTTCATTCATTCACTTGGGCATGGTGTTGGTTTAGAAATTCATGAAAGCGTTTCCATAAGCAGCAAAGGAAAATCGGAGAAATTACTTAAGAATGAAATCATTACGATCGAACCGGGTGTTTATATCCCGGGTAAGTTTGGGATTAGGTTGGAAGACGAAATTGTGGTTAATAATTAACCAGGAACACTGACCGTAAATGTTCCTTTAACGTTCGGAGGCCAAGGTTGTCCCTGCACGGGAGTTATGATTCGTCCTGCGAGATTAATCGCAGTGTCTGTTACTGGGTTTGGCTTTGGATTAAGAGACAGAGAAGTTATTTCGTCCTCTGGCATGTTTAAGAGCTCTGCAATTTTTCTGCGCAACACATCGGTTACACTTTCTCCCGAAGCGAAAGCTTCTCTAGTTGCAACTTCGATATATCTGCGAGGTATTAGTGCTTCTAAACGAACATCAGTTGGAAGGTCTGCCATAGGGTTTTGATTTAGTACATTATCATTTGATAGTCGATAGTTGATTGTTGACAGTCCGCCGCAGGCGGACGTGTCGAAAGCGCAGCGTGTTGATAGTCATCAAGCTCCCAACCCCCTCCTAATAACAGTAACAATTCCGGTTGCAAGAATTATCAATATTAATCCGATGATTGCATACATTACTGTCTTTTTTGCTTTATCAATCTGATCTTGTTCACCTTGAGATACAACAACTCTGATTCCAGCGATGATAATTACAATGGTGGCAACCAGTGCCATGAAGCTTAGGATCCCCAAAATTAGATCGGTAATCACTTCCCGTATATTTGTATTGCCTCCCAGACCGGGAGTTCCCAGATTGCTACTACCAATATTGTTATTAGCGATAGCGCTTTGGATGCCAGATATAAATAAAGTTGAGGCAACAGTTAATCTTTGGAATTTATTCATGATTAGTTTGGGAAGTTCACCGGTATTGTCACAGATTATTGCGCTTATACGCAATTGAGAATTGAGAATTGATAATTGACAATTACTAATAATATGAGGAAACATCGATTAATGTTCAAGCAAGGAATGTGAAAATCTGATATAATCATATGAAACAATGAACACAAATATATCAAATACAAACAGAGTACCTTGGCATGTTCTACTGATCGTCGCGTTCATCTTTTTTGCAACGCCAGCGAGCATCAGAAGTAATGAAAACCCTTTTGAAAGTGATCAGCCTTTTGAGCAAGAATTCATAATCACAGCTTATTACTCACCAATACCCGGACAATGTTGCTATGTAAAAGGGGGGCTTGAAGCAGATAAGATTCTTAATGGTGAGGGGATTGTTGCAGCGGACAGTACAGAAGTATATCCGGGAATGATTGCGGCTCCGCCTTCTTATCCATTTGGGTCTCGCATTAAACTTCCTGGGCTTGGAGTTTTTTCTGTTCATGATAGGGGAGGTGCGATTCAGGAACTTGGAGGCGATGTTCATCGTTTAGACATTTGGGTTGGTCATGGTGAGGAGGGATTAGCTAGAGCTTTATCGTTTGGAGTTCAGAGAGTAAAGGGAACTATCTATCCAGTGGGTGCTGAACAACCGCTTGTAGATTTCGAATTTGATAATATTCCAGTTTTCTTTGAACGGCTTAATCCGTACATGCCGGTTGATGGGAACTTTCTTTCGGTCAGACCCAAGCGCGGTGATAGCGGACCTTCGGTTAGAAAAATGCAACAGCACTTAAAAACTCTGGGATACTTCCAGCGAGGTGAGACGGATTACTTTGGTGAGCAGACTCAGAATTCTCTCAAAAACTTTATACGTGACTTCAAATTGGATGAACCTTCAGATCAGTTAACCGAGAAAACAGCAGCATTTATCTTAGCTGCAGTTGGTCGTAAGGGAGCTCGCGCGGCAGTTAATGGATTTATTGATCGCGACGCAGCACCTGCGACTATCATGGAGGCGCAGAGAATACTTAGATTCCTTGGATACTATGATGGTAAGACTGATGGTGAGTATTCAGATCAGTTATTCGATTCGATTCTAAAGTTCCAGCAAGAAAATTGGTTGGTTGGAACGGTGAATGATCCAGGGGCAGGAAGAATTGGCCCGCTTACTCTCAGGCGACTTTTGGGTGAATGGAATTTGAGTTTGGTTACAAATCGGGTAGATAATTTTATGGATCAAAAACATATAGAAACTTTACTTTTAAGTCGCGGTGAAATTTTGGAGCGATTCTTAGGAGAAGGTGAGGGCTTATCCGCAGTTAGAGATCTTCAAAAGAGACTTGCAGATGAAGGCTACTTCCCATCCGAACGAATCACAGGTTACTTTGGGCCAGTTACGAAGGAAGCCGTTATGAAATACCAGCTTTCACGAGGACTAATTAAAAATCAGTCTGATGATGGTGCGGGGTATGTGGGTCCGAAGACTTTGAGTAAGTTGAAAAAAGAAAAGATAAGGTCAGTCTTTAGGAGAGTGAGAGGGGAGGGGTGGAGGGTGCTATAAAGAATTGATAATTGAAAATTGATAATTGAAAATTATCTTGTTACAAAGTTTTTGGTTGTTGGTTTTTAGTTGTTTGTTTTTACAAGAAAGTCAATTAAAGTACGCTTTCTATGTAATCAAGCTAATCTTTTAATCAAGTAAATCAAGGTGTCAATTGCACTTAGATTATTTCTCCTTCAACCTGTATGTCCATGTACAGAATATTCCTGTTCGTGTTCATAACCATACTTCCGTTAACAGTGTTTGCGGAAGGGGATTATCTTTCCAGGAGAGATGGGTTTTTGTTGATATGGTCTAGTATAAGGCGTTCCTGTGATAATGGAGCAAATCAGGTTTTTAGTGATGTGAAACCGGGCGACCAGGGATACGAAGAGATTTCTTATGCTGCGAGCCGTGGGATTTTGGATGATGTGGAGATGTTTGATCCGGATTCGTATTTAAATATGGAAGATGCGCTTCTTTGGTTGTTCAGATCACGCAATGTGCGTGATGATCTCTTCTTTATGCGAAGGCAAAACATCGGAGGGATGCTTGGAGAATATCCTATAACTGAATTCAGGGATGATTTTAAAAGCATGCATCTTACTCAGAATGAATTATTGGATCTTAGTCGTAAGTTAGATAAGTTGTTGATGGAACAGGTTCATTTGGTTAGTTACTATGCTGACGATTTCCATGGGAATGGAACAGCATTCGGAGAGACTTTTGATATGTACGAGATTTCCGCTGCTCACAGATCGCTTCCTCACAATACGATGGTCAAGGTTACGAATGCTGATAATGGAAAGAGTGTTGTTGTTAGAATCAATGATCGAGGACCTTATGTTGATGGAAGAAATATGGATTTAAGTCTCGCAGCTTTTGAAAAGATTGCACCGCTTGGTCAAGGGGTTATAAAAGCCACTTTTCAGCGATTAGGTGATGAATCATTTGTAGATTCATGTTTAGATGAAGTAAGAAGATTTCAGAAAAGAATTACAAGGAATGTTCGTTTCCATAGAGGGGTTCCGCACACGTGGTCTACAGGGCAGAAGCTTTCACTTGGTGCAAACAAACACTTTGTTGTAAGAAAAATAATCTACCCGGATGGATATGAAGCGCGTGTTCAAGACTTTGTATTTCCGGATGAAAGATTTCACTTCACTCCCTCGATGATTGGAGAATATATTTTTATGATAGGGACGAAGGAGGGGAGGATTAGGGAGTTTAGGATGGAGGTTAGTAGGTGTGGGGGGTGAATGAATATTTTGTTGTTATCTATTGGGGGAACAGTGGGTCACTGGTCACTTGTCACTTGTCCTAAAGAGAAGTGAGTATGGATCTTGACTAGTGACCAGCGACCAGCGACTAGTGACCCACAATACATCTATTTTGAATACAAACCATTATTTCTTACCCCGTCAACCCCTATCAGAAACAACCATTTTATGCTACAATGTCAGGAATGTATCATTCCATTAACCCTTCACAGAGTTCAAAGTGTTCCAAGTACTAGGATTCCTAATTTGGCCCGTTATATGGTTGTCTATTGCTGGGATAATTACATTGGTTAACCCGGATTTCTGGGTGGATTTCTATGATGATGTAATTCTGGAGCATCCTATTGCTCTTACAGTCACTGTAGTATTAGTTTACGTGGCCTGGAAACAGGGTAAGCACTGGTTTAGGTTTTGGTATGAGTGGCGGAAATCTAAACATTTGGTTTCTTTAAAAGTCATTCTTCCTCGGGATGATAGTAAAGTTGATCAGGAAAAGAGGACGGAAAAAGATTTCAAAGAAAAGATAGCCATTATGGAGCAATTATTCAGGGCGCTTTGGGAAGTGAAGAATCTAAACTTTGCTCAGATGTTCCACTTCTGGATATTCAGGCATATCATCATGAGCTTCGAGATGGTTTTGGATAAAAATCAGTTATCATTCTATGTAGTTACACAAAAAAGTTTAGCTTCGATTGTTGAAAAACAAATTACATCCTATTACCCAAATGCAGAAATTACTCCTCGGGAAGTTCCAGATATTAAACCTGAGGGGTCCAAACTAATGGCGTATAACATGTCGTATAGCAAGCCTTATTACTTTCCACTCAGATGCTATACAGAAATGCAAGATGATCCTCTTAATGGAATTGCAAACGTTTTGAGTAAACTTAAAGATGAAGAGAAGGCCGCAGTGCAAGTGGTTATGACTCCTTCATTTTCCAATAAGTGGGCTATGAAGGCGAAGGGATTTGCCTCATCTAGATTTAAGGGAAAGAAAGAAGGATTCAAGTTTCCGATAATTGGTCCGATAATTAACTTGTTCCAAAGTGTATCAAAAGCTGCTACAAATGCTCCTGGTGCTTCTGGTGGCGATAGTTATGTTCGTATGTTGCAGCCGGAGGAAGAGCTTTATAAGCGTATGGGAGAAAAAGCGGGAATGAACTTTTATCATACTTCGATCAGAATTCTGGCGTCCAGCAAATCGTATGAGCGTTCAATGGAGATCACCAACAACTTGCAGGTATCTTTCAATGCTTACAAGGATACTTATGGTAATCATTTGGAGAACAAAAGAATGTTTTTACCGTTTATGCCTTTGAATGTAAATGAATGGTTTTTCTATAAACTTTGGAAACACAGAATTGGTGGATACTTCTCCAAAGAATGTTTAATGGTATCCAAGGAGTTAGCGGGACTATTCCACGTCAAGGATAGCAAGTATAACAAGATTCCAATTATCGAATGGAGCACATACAAAGTCCTTCCTCCTCCACCCGTTCCTCCGAAAGAGGGTATAGTACTTGGTTTAAACAAATATCGTGGAGTCGAATCGGAAATCAAGTTTCTTCCAAAAGATAGAACTCGACATCACTACATAATTGGTAAATCCGGTTCTGGTAAATCTACGCTTTTGTCTTATATGGCCCGTCAGGACATTGCAAATGGTGATGGTGTTTGTATGGTAGATCCGCATGGGGATCTGATTGACGATGCCCTTGCTCATATACCAAAAGAACGTGCTAAGGATATTGTGCTGTTTAATCCAGCGGACACCGCAAGGCCAATGGGGCTTAATTTGCTTGAGGTAAAATCAGAAGAAGAAAAAGATCGTGCATCTTTGGATGCCATGCAGATCTTTATTAAACTTTTTGGAAACGAAATATTCGGACCTCGAATCCAACACTACTTCCGCAATGGTTGTTTGACTCTTATGGATGATGAAGAAGAAGGAGCCACACTGATTGATGTGCCTAGACTTTTTGTTGATGAAGATTTCCAGAAATACAAAGTCAGCAAGTGTCGAAATAATGTTGTGCGTAGTTTCTGGGAGCATGAGATGGCAAAAACTGGAGCAAGAGAGAAGGAGGAAATGATTCCGTACTTCAGCTCAAAATTTGGTCCATTCATTACGAATACGACAATGAGGAACATAATCGGGCAACCAAAGAGCGCATTCGATATCAGGGAAATAATGGATGACAAGAAAATTCTTCTGGTTAATTTGAGTAAAGGAAAAATCGGAGATATCAACGCGCAGCTTCTGGGGCTCGTCTTTGTTAATAAAATCAACATGGCAGCCCTCTCACGAGCGGATGTTCCGAAAGAGGACAGAAAACGTTTCTATTTGTACGTCGATGAGTTCCAAAACTTTGTAACAGATGCTTTTGTTACCATTCTTTCCGAGGCCAGGAAGTATGAATTAGCTCTTATCATGGCTCACCAGTACATAGGGCAATTAGTGGGTAAAACTTCTGCTTATGGCGAATCCAGTACGCAGATGCGTGATGCAATCTTTGGTAACGTTGGAACAATTATGAGCTTCAAAGTAGGTGCGGAAGATGCGGAATATATGGCAAAAGAATATGCTCCGGTTCTCTCTGAGCAGGATGTGATTGGAATTCCAAACTTCTCTGCATACACAAAGCTAAACATCAATAACGTCCAATCACGTCCGTTCTCATTGACAACAATTTATGATGAATCCAGTCGCAATGAAAAGCTGGCGGGGCTTATCGAAGAGTACAGTCGGATGAAGTATGGGCGTAAAAAAGTATTTGTTGATCAGGAGATTGAGGATCGGATTGGGATTGTCAGCTGATAATTACAAAAAAAGTGGGTAGTGAGTAGTGTGTAGTAAAATCTTACGGTACACTTTAGCCTACTCACTACCCACTACTCACTAATTTTACTTATTACTAATTAGCACCATGGTATCTCTATCAAAAGCTCGCGACATGTTCAAGCTCCAAAAGCAGGCCAAGAAGGTCAAAAAGGAGCTTAAAAAAATTATTGTTGAGGCAGAGGCGCAGGGAGTAAGAGTTGAAGTTAATGCGGAGCAGGAGATTGTTTCAATCGAGATTGCAGAAGATGTTCCTCGTGAAAAGATTCCGGAATTACTCAAAGACGCTCTTAATAGAGCTATGAGCAAGGCTCAAGTCGTCGCTTCCGAAAAAATGCAGGGAATTATGGGGGATATGGGGATGCCGACTGAACAGGGGATGAGGGGGATGAGTGAATAACAATTAACAGTTAACGTTCTTTATGATTGTCGAACGGGCGTCTCGCCCGTTTTAAAAACAATCAATTGAAAATCTTAAAATTATTCGTCATGATTTAATCACATATGAAAAAGATTCTTATAACAATCATCGTAATTCTTCTAGTGGGTTTCACCTGGTACTTTTTCTCACTCCGCCCGGTGGATTCCAGGGATGAAAATCAGATAGCTTTGACTGTTGAGTCCGGGATGTCGGTTAGGCAAATTGCGGATCGTTTGGAGGAGATGAATCTGATTAGATCGCCTCGTGCTTTTATGATTTACACTAAGCTTCATGGGGTCGAGAAAAATCTGGAGGCGGGGAAATTTGCAGTCAGGCCGTCGATGAAAGTAAGTGAAATCGTCGAGGTACTTAAACACGGGTTTGCGGAAGAGATGGTAATAACAATTCCGGAGGGATTTACGGTTTTAGAAATTGATGAATTGCTTAAGTCGAAGGGAGTTATCGAAGGTGGCGAAGTTGTAGCTTGTGCAAATGAATGCGATTTTGAGACGTTTGAATTTTTGCCAGGTTTAAAAGGTTTAGCTCCAAGAGGCGGCCGACTTGAAGGTTACTTGTTCCCAGAAACTTATTACATAGAAGTAGACGAGTTTGTGCCTAAGTTTTTCTTGGAGAGGATGCTGGGGACTTTCCGAAAGAGAATCTTGAAAGATTTCGATGAATCAGGCCGATCACTTCATGAAATTATTACAATGGCTTCACTTATAGAGGAGGAAGCTCGTAAAGATGAGGAGCGCGGGATGATTTCTGGAATTCTTTGGAAGCGTTACGATAAGAGTATGGGGTTGGGAGTAGATGCAACTGTCAGATACATCATTAATAAACCGACAGGAGCTATCACAACAGCTGATCTTAATTATAATTCCTCTTATAACACGCGTAAGTTCCGCGGACTCCCTCCTGGTCCAATTGCAAATCCTGGAGAGAAGAGTATCAAAGCTTCAGTTAATCCGGAAGAAAATGAGTATGGGTATTACTTGCATGGAAATGATGGAGAGATTAGGTATGCCGAGACTAATGTTGAACATAACTTAAATAAGTTTGAGTATTTGAAATAAAGTGAAAAGTTAAAAGTGAAGAGTGAAAAGTGTTTTTCACTATAAATTCAGGAGGATCACTCCCCCCACAACAATCCCACACGAAACCATCAACCGAATCAACGACTGATCTTTCTCTTTAAAAATAAAGTAACCGCCAATGGCTGCAAATAGAATCGAAGTTCTTTTTACTGCTACAACGTGAGGGGCGGGGCCTAGGCTTACCGCAAGAAGTGTCATAATGTCTTGTGTGAGATTTACCAATGCGAATGAAACTAAAAATATTATTACGTTTTTATCCCATCGCATATTTGTCCATGTCTTACCGGCAAGTATCGAGTTATGTATAAAGTTACCAGTTCCGACAAACGCAATTATCATTAGTGGCTCAGGAAATCTGATTAGTACTTCTTTTATGATTGCGACATTGGCTCCAAGTAATAAAACTCCGAACAATACTATCCATGGCCAGGGCTTTTTCCAGGCATTCCAGTTTCCGTGATATAAGACGAATAGTCCAAATGTAATTACGAACATGCCAGCTATATGAATTGTTTCGAAACTTTTGGCAAAGATTAAAGCGGAAGTGAGAAGCGTTGCAAATGTCGAAAGAGATGAAAGAGGATTTACAACTGTTACCTGTGTCCTTTGGCATGCAATGGTAAGAAGCTTTAGCAATACCGGGATTATTAAAAATGCCCATATTGTGTAGTACCACCACCAGGTTTGGTGCCATGGGAAATCATTATTCATTGTGAAATATATCAACAAGAATGGTGCCCAAGCTGAGGTCATGGCCGTTACCACTCCACTAGGCATTCCCTTGCTTCCGCGGGCAAAAAGCCACATGGAGCCGTAGAGGATTGCCGATCCAAGGGCCAAAGGAAACCACATAGTGAGTTGCTTAAGTAGAGATTAGAGCAGTTTCTGTATTGTAGGCGAAAAGTTCTTTAACCCCCACCCCCAACCCCCTCCCCCTGAAAGGGGGAGGGGGTTATAAGGAGGGGGAGGGGGTTTAAATGATCAAATAACAGCTTCAAAGGACTCAATTGTTGAATAATTAGTATAATTGAAAAAAATCACAATATGTTGTATAATAGTTATATATGAAATACCTCCTATTTTTCACAGTTCTAGGCCTCTTCGTATGGATAGCAATCGTACCTCCAGATGGTATGAGCAAGTATCCGGCAGTTAATGTTGAGTTTGATGCTGAGGATTGGAGGGGAATGATGAAGTTTGATGTTAATAATTCCTTTAAGGAAGCACCAGCCTCCGCCAAGGCTACGGCTGGCAGGGAGGAAGAACAGGAG
>CAZYBL010000019.1:0-14395 GCA_964645805.1 uncultured Candidatus Peribacteria bacterium
TTTTTAACAGCTCCGTAGCAGTATCATATTCTTCCAGAAACTTGTTTCTAGCTGCGGTGAAATCGATCGCAAGCTTTACCCACTTGTTTTTCCCATAATGCTCCTTTGCAATAAGGTCATAATCAGTTCCAAGTTTACTGACCTCCGGGCGAACAATTTCTTGAAGTTTCTTTTGCCTGGCCTCAAACTCGCGCATCTTTGCACAGTTTTCACTGTGAATATCATCTACCGATTTACGTCTATTCATTACACGAGCTAATGCCTTTGGATGATTCTTTTCCAGATCTTGCATCTCATCTTTTTCAAACAAGTTGTCCAGATATGCATCATATTCCTTCGAATTCTTTGGCTTATTTTCCGGTGTTGTTCCTGGACGATCAGTCATATTTAGGTATCAGAAAACTTAGAAAGATGTTCTTCGGCTTGAGCAAGTTCCACCTCTTTTTCTTCTGCCTCCTCATCCTCAGTTTTCATTTTCTTTACCACTCGTTCTGCCTTCTTTAGATAATCACCGAAGTCTTCTATAAAACATGAGATCTGGAAGGCCTTTTTCCTGGCTTCAGTTTCCTTATCTTCCAGCTCCTCAAGAAAATCCTCTCTTCTATCTTCATCAAGCTTGGAAGCAATCTTGATAGCCCTAACACGCTGCTTTCGGGAAAGAGAGGGGAGAGCTCTGATAGCCTTTTTAAACTTGCTCATTTTCATGTTATTTGTGTGTTTTGAATTGGTTTAATTATAACATAAAAGGGGGATTTGGGCAATATGGCTAATCCTCTTGTCTGAACCGCAGATAACGCTGATGGCGCAGATTACGCAGATATGATACTATCGGGCGCTATGTCAGATTATAAATACTCCGACTTAACGCAGAAGATAATTGGATGCGCTATGAAAGTGCATAATGAACTTGGAAATGGATTCCAAGAGGTTATTTACCAGAGAGCACTAGCTTTTGAACTTCAGGAGACAGATATAAATTTTATTCGTGAGCAAGAGATGCCAATTGAATATAAAGGATTTGATATTGGAACAAGAAGAGCTGATTTTGTTGTAGAAGATAAAGTTATGGTAGAGCTTAAAGCCATTACAAAAATTGAAGATGTACATTTTGCTCAAGCAATCAATTATCTTGAAGCTTATAAACTGGAAGTGGGACTTCTAATAAACTTTGGATCAAAACGTCTAACTTTTCGCAGGTTTGCAAATACCTTCAAACAAAAATCAGCGACATCTGCGTAATCTGCGTTATCTGCGGTTCAGACAGTGGTGCTGCTGGCCACACTACGTCCTTCCTCCTTCGCTAAAGCTTTGGAGGACAGGTCGGACTACGAGGGGCCGATCATAGATATAAATATTCTCTGATCGTAAATATATGATGTTGGATTCTGGTAGCGAGGGGTTTTCTGGTTACTATTTGATAGTGCTCGACTATGCCTAAGTGACACTCATTCCTGCAATACAAAGTTCCCCGCATTGTTTTACCAACACGGGGAAAGCACTTACTTCTGAGTCGACTGTCTAAAACGCAGGATAGAACTCAAGCATCTTGCGGCCGGCATCGTCGATTTCTTCCTGAGTCGGGGGGTCAAGAATCAAGCTTACCTCTATTGCGCCGGCAATTGCGAGCATGAATGCGATGATGAGCCAAGTGACTATCGTTGACCTGGAAATTTTGATCATTTGGCTTCTCCTTTGTGCTGAGATGCGAAAAGACCATTCAGACATTAGTGCTGAAAGCACTGTAAAGCTTATGAATACGTTGTCAATCACTACGCTGGTATTTGTTTCCAAGCGTGTTTCATTCTAATCAGCAAGAATACGGCTACTACACCACCAAAAATTCCTGCGAGGAGCATGGCTTGGTTCAAAGTGTAGATGTCAGCAATATAACCAATAAATGGTGATGCAATGGCAAAGAGGAGCTTTTCGCCAAATGAACGAATCGAGAGGACAGTGGCGCGCACATCTGAAGTCGTCATACGATTGATGAGATCACTTGTAACCGGCATGAGCGCACCGTAGGCGGTGCGTCCGATAATAATAACTACAAGACCGATAATTGAAACAAGATAACCTAGCATGATGTAACTTGTAACCACAGTGGCAACAATACCAATGAGCAAGAGCCTGTCGTCGATTTTCCTTTCAAGCCTCGGAGTGATCTGGGAAAGCGATGCACCAAGGAAAAGTGCAATAGCATGAGGTACACCAAAGATAATTAATGGAAATTCAATCATTGTTTGATAAGGTTGTGTGAACCACACAAGGGCGAGTGTCATTGCTGAGATAGTAGTACTAAGCAGAATGACGCTTTTTAGTGGAGTGTGATGATCCAGTGCATGTGCAGCAATATTCAGCATTGCCTTTACATGCCGGCTTTCCTGTAGCTTATGACGGGATGGCTCAATGAGCATAAGTGACACAACAAGTGATCCAATCATGAATGGAGCGGTGCACCACATAGTTGCACGAAGACTCCATGTCGTTGCAATGATCCCACCTGCTATAGCGCCAAGCGCGTTCGCTACGAATCTGAAGCTGAGGAAGTTGCCTGCAATCTTACGATAATGATTCTCCTTACCAAGAACCAGAAGAGTGTCGAAGAACATTGCTTCCGTTGTTCCCGAGTAACAACTGAACGCTAACGCCAAAAACAATTCTCCAACGAGAAAATGCAAAAAGTTTGTGCTGATTGCGTAAATGAATACACCAATACATCCGCAGATTGATCCCAGTATCAACGTGTTTTTTCTGCCCCAGCGATCAGACAAATATCCTGATGGAATCTCCAAGAGTACGATACCCAATGAAAAGAAGCCCTGAAGAACAAAGTATTGAGCGGTTGTAATCCCATTTGATTGTAAAAACGGATACAAAACACCGATGAACAGGAGAGTTTCCTGCATTGATATTATTGTGTAAAGCTTCCAGATATTTGCTTTTACAATCTGCATGTTAATAGTCTATCTTAAATTGAGTCAGATTACCCCTTATCAAAATTTCCTCACTGATTTTCATAAGGTTGGGATATGATTTACTCGCTGTGAAATGCTTTTGCATTTCATTACCTACTAAATCTGAGATTTGTGATCTTTGTTGATCCGACAATTCAATTGGTGTCACGACATTAATCGCTCTCGGACAAGACAATGGTGCTCCTACTTGGCTTACAATTATAGTATCTACTCTGCTTCGAACCTGCTCTGCAATTTCTTTAGTGAGCAGAAAAGAAAGTACATTATAAATTTTACCTGCGTGGAATACAGGATTTTTTCCAAAAACAGATTCAAAAGAATGGTATCTAAATGGTGTCATAACACCCGAAAGCTGATTCCCTTTCCCGGAGATACCCTTATCATGTTCAGCAGCGCTACCACTTAACAAGTAATGCCCTTTCTGCCGCATGTCGTCATCTGCTGTATTAATTGCAACTAAAAGATTTGAATTAGATGGGATTCTTCGTTGTGCAAATCCCTGTATTCGATCTTGTACCGCACCTTTTACTGCCTCATATTCATCATAATTCCGAAGTTCAAGTGCTTTAAATCCTATGGAGATTATCAGCACAATCTCATTTCGTATTCCATTCTTGATAGACATGATTTTTGTATCACTTCCAATGGGATATTCCCCACTCAAATCATTTATGCATTGACTCACATCTAAAGTTAATTGTTCCAGATCCGAATAAGGATAAAAACCATGTGCGACAACCGTATCTTCTGCCAATGCAGATGAATGACCATGGCGTTCATTGCCTCGAAAAAAGGCTGTATTTCGTGCTGAGTAATGATTGATTTTCCAGTTAATCTGGAACAAATCCTCTGCATTAAATCGCAAAATACCAGTTAAATACTCATATATCCGTTGCTCAGCAATAGAACGTATTTCAGCAATCTCTCTTTCGTCCAGATATGGCACATTGCCTCCCAAATCTATATCGGCTTTCTTTTTTACTCTCCCCTCACCAAAATCAAATTCAACATCTCCACCAAATATCGAAACCAGATCGGCATTGTACCTTGGAATAGCTCCATATTTCTCAAGAAAATAACCATTGATCACACCGGCCACTTCTTCCGCGACAGCGTCTGCGATAGAGTCCGGATGGCCCATTCCCTTTTTCTCGACCGTTTCAATGTCCAGCGTATTTTGATTTGCCGAAAAAAATATATTCTCAGGTGTATTGCTGCTCATATTGTTCGATTAGAGACTTGGAATTAATCAATTGTTTTACACTATGCGCATCACTTCCAATTGATATTTTTCGTCCTCCTAATCTTCTGTATTCATCAATAACATCATGCGAAGGAAACGGTTCATTAGCTTTTTTTAATCCTCTCACATTAATCTCCAATCCAACATCCCTTTCTACCATCAATCCCAAAACTGGAGCAATGTGCGCGAAGGCTCTACTAGGTTTATAATCTGGAATCGCTTTTTTTATAAAGTCGAGGTGCGCCATATAGTCAAATATACCGGATCTCACTGCATTTGCGACACTATCGAAATACGAACGATATACATGTTCTGTGCCATGTTGCTCTAAATACGATCTCATTCCGGCACTTAGTCCAACATGTAAATATTGCTCGCCTTCCGGGCGACTTTCATCTCGAACATAATGGCAACTTCCCAGCACAAGATCAAAATGGAAACGTTCTAATAAATTGCGTATCGCGTCTTCGTACTGACTGAAATAATCCACTTCCAACCCTTTCAGGATCCTTAATCTAAATTGTTGTGATATTCTCTCAATTTCAGATATATATGTCTGCAAATCCACTGTTTGCCTCCCATCATTGGGTATTTGAGATTGTTCAACAAACAACGTATCTTCTCCTTTCTTCGGGTGGACTATCGCTTCCCAGATTAAATGCTCGGTAATCGCGATTTCCTCGAATCCTAATCGGTCCGCAGTTTCAACAATCGCGTCAAGATCGTCTTTCGTGTGGTCAAGGAAGCCTGAATGTACATGATAATCTTTCATCCTGAATCAAGGTGAAAATTAGATCAGTATTTGACAATAATGTCCATTATTATTGACAAATAAATATCCATGGGCAATCATTGCAGCCCTTATAAAATGATATGCTCGATAGAAAAGATATATTTAAACGGCCTGATTATTACAAGCAAGAGCTTGCCAAGAGAGTAACAGACTACGGACAATTAGAATCTGATATTAAAAGTATCGTCGCGGCCTGCAGACAGATAGCCGGACTTGAGCGGCAAATTCAAGAGCACAACAGGAGAAAAAATGAAATATCAACGTTGATTAAACGAAAGAAAATCACTCCGGATCAAGCAAGAGAACAGGCTGCTGCGATTGGAGATATCGCTCCAATAGAGGAAGAAGTGAGAGAATTACGAGCCCAATTAACGGAAGTTTTACTGAGTTTACCTAACCTACCCCTTCCAGATACTCCTGTTGGAGGAAAAGAGGCTAATGTGGTTCTCAGGCAACATGGTGCCAAGCCTGAATTTGAATTTAAGATGCAAGACCATGTTCAACTTGCGGAAAATCTTGGATTAATAGATTACAAGCGCGGACGTAAACTATCCGGAAAAGGATTCCCCGTATACACTGAAAAGGGATCATATTTGCAAAGGGCGATAATTCAGTATTGCATAGACTATCATCATGCCAATGGCTACCAGCTCTTAGCTGTACCTCATATTCTTAACGAGGAGTGCGGAACAGGGGCGGGGCAATTTCCGAAGTTTGCCGATGGCGTTTTTCACATAGCAAGAGACAGCCATGAGGAAATAGGTAAATTTCTCATACCGACAGCGGAAACCGCCATCGCGAATCTGTACTCCGGCGAAATACTTTCCAAAGACCAGTTGCCAATTAAGCACTTTGCGGAAAGTTCTTGTTTTAGAAATGAGCGTGCAAGTCATGCCGACGAAAGGGGTATAGCTCGAACCTCAGAATTTAAAAAAGTTGAGATGTTCCAAATCGTGCACCCCGATATGTCACTACAAACATTAGACGAAATGATTGGTGATGTTGAACAATTGGTACAAGGACTGGGTCTCCACTATCAGGTTTCAAGACTTGGCACATTGGATTGCAGCGCATCCATGCAGGCGACATTTGATGTAGAGGTGTGGATTCCGAGTATGGGAGTACATAAGGAGGTTAGTTCCGCTTCTCTGGCAGGCGATTATCAGGCCAGACGCACGAATACCAGATTCAAAGACGTTGATAAAAAGAATAAACATCCTCATTTCCTAAATGCTTCAGGTCTTGCTGTACCCAGAGTGTTCATGGCTATTCTTGAACAAGGCCAGCAGAAAGACGGTAGCGTGGTTTTACCTTCCGCACTTAGGCAATATATGTACGGAGATAAAGTACTTGAACCAATTACATGAGCACAATCGATAACCTTGACACAGGCATGCACACACCTGATCACTATGTAATGCGCGTGTCGGCAACTTCCAAATGCAATTTGGATTGCAGATATTGCAAGCCGGATAAATCGCAAAGCGCAGTTATGAGTGATGACGATATGCTGGGAATAATTGAGGCAGGCGTAAAAGCAGGTGTGAAAAAAGTTTCCTGGACAGGAGGAGAACCGACTGTACGACCGAAAATCATTGAATCCATCGCAGCCGCAAGAGAATTAGGAGTGCTATATCAATCCATTACCACCAATGGAGTTACCTTCGGGAACAGAGCCCGAGAATTCGGCGAAGCGGGAATCGATCGCGTAAATATTAGTCTTGAGACTTTGGATAGAGATGAGTACAAGCGAATAACAGGAGTTGATGCTTTGGACAGAGTGGTACACGCGATACGCGAAGCAATGAATTGCATTGGGACTGTAAAAGTGAATTGCGTTGTTACTAGGGACAATATTAGCAATATTTTGAGATTTATCGATTTTGCACAGGACTTTGAAGATGATCTTACAGTCAGGTTCCTGGAGGTAGTGCCTTGTGAGAATGAATATGCAGAAGATAGCGAATTCTTTGACCAAACATTCGTTTCAGCGCAAGAAATGATGAGAGAGTTGCAGGAGTCAGGAGAATTGAATCCGAAGCAGATTGCCGGGAATGTACCGAAGTCCAGGTATTTTACAATTGATGGGAAAAAGGGAATCTTTGGGGTTAATCCAAACCACTCAGTACAATTTCACTGCGATCGGGAAGAGTGTACAAAAATACGGGTGAATCCAAAGGGAATTGTATCAAACTGCACGATAAATCTTGGTTTCTGCAGAGATTTTTCTGGCCTTAGCCAGCCTGAAAAGGACGCGTTAATGCTTGAAGTTGTGCAGGAGAAAATAGAAAGAAATTATACTGGCTTCCTTCACAGGCAACGTTACTATTATTTTTGGCGCTTTGGCACACCACATACGGATTACGAACGCAGACATGACAGTCATGATGATGCTGAGCCTAGGCCTAAAGGGTGTTCGTGGGATTAGCTAGTTCGGGTTAATATTCACCTGAAAACCCAATACCCCATATAAAAGGCAGTTTTCTTTATTTACAGCCGAAAAGTTCTATTTTTTACGATGGTGCCGCTGGCTGGACTCGAACCAGCACGGACTATTGTCCAAGGGATTTTAAGTCCCTAGTGTCTACCATTCCACCACAGCGGCTGTGTCAAAAAAACGTGCCCTAATTGTCAATTGCTTGCCGGCCGTAGCCTACGGCGAAGGCTGGTCAATTGTCAATTGTCAATTGTCAAATCGGCACCAATCAACAAAAATCTAAGCCGTAGTGTATTTAGTTTTTCTTGTATTGGGGAGCAAGCGTCGAATTTCTGGTGGAAGGGAAGAGCGGGCTTTTCTAAGCATTTTATCTACTCTGTTTTCTGTGAGGTAGTTCATGATATGTGCGATATCAATTCGTGATAATCCTCTGTAATGGAACAACTCTAATACTCTGCGTTATTCATCGGGTAGCGAATCAATAGGATCATCGCCTTCTTTATAATCAATGATTATTACAGAAGAAGTAGTAGAATCACTTATTGAACTTGTAGGAGTTTCATCCTGTTCCTGTTCTTCTGGTGCTTGAACTGGAACTGGTTTGGTTATTTGCGGTGCAACTTTAATAGTTTTTCTTGCAGCCTCTTGTTTGGATCTAACTAATCTCACACTTGCAGCAAATTGTTTTTCTTCTCTTTGTTTTCTCATAATTCTTACAAGGTTTTCTTTAGCACTAAATATTCTGTTGCTGATTTGAGGTTTGGTCAGTCCGTGTGTATCTGCCAAGTTGCCAATTGAATAATTTTCTGTAGTATATTGTATAAATATGGTTGCTAGGTCAGGCCGTAATTCACTCATTTCTCTTAGGCCATCGGCAAGTTCTTGTTCATCTTCTAATAATTGAAGATGTTCAATTGGTTCAGGATTACTTTTGTCATTACAGACCCAATCCCACATATTATCTCCTGCTGATATGCAGCGATTATCTCTACTTTTTTTTCTGAGATGATTTGCTAATTTGTGTTGGGTGATTGAAAACAGATAACTCTCTAGGCTTCTAGTTGAGTCAAAGGTGTGGCGTGATTTATACAGTCCAAAGAAGACTTCTTGTAGAATGTCCTCAGCCTCTTCTGTAGATCTTATCTTTGTATATATAATTGCCAAAATTCGATGACTAAAACGTTGAACAATCTCCGCGAATGCTTCCTGGTCATCCGATTCAGCCATCATAATTGCAAGCTCTTCGTCACTAGCTCTCTTAATTGAAGTAGGCTCATCTAGTATCATTAAGCATAGGATAGTATTAGATAGGTATTTGTCAAGGGGTGTGATCCTCTGAATCTTCTGCTTCTTTATGGATTCTCCTCGCACGTCGAAGACGTGCTCTGGTTTAGTTTATTATTGAATTCTGGTGTGTAATCTATTATTAGTTAAATGTTAATTGTCAAAAGCCCCCGGCTTGCCGGGGGCGTGTTAACTGTCAATTGTTAGATAGGCAGCATCTCCACCTTAACTTCACTCTTCTCCCTCTTCTCGCGTTCTCCAACCTTCATAACAATCCCGGTTGAAGGATCCACTTCTTCTGCGGAGATTATTAGACGTCTGAGAGTTGTTCCAATTGGAGTGCACGTCATAAGCGTCGCGGTTCTTCGGTCAATCGGCTGATCCAAGACAGCTACATTAGTCGGCTTAACTTCTTGCTTGGATCTGATGATGTAGCGGTGTTTATCGCCTCCGTAATAGACCCAATACTCATCACCTGGTCCAAGTTCAGGTAGCCTGGCAAACACTGTCTTAAAGTCACCCTTTGCCCACGGATAATATGAGCTGTGACCGGTCACGAAGAAATTACCAGCTTGGCCTGGCTTTGCAGTTCCCGGATAATGCACGACTCCCATCTCGAGCGCATCCTGAATGTCCAGCTCCACCTTTGCCCAGTCTTCCCTGAGGAGCGCGTCGTATGAAGGAGTTACAAGTGGGATATTTAGTCCAAGTTTTGGGATTATGATTCTATTTTCGGGAGGTCCTACAACTGGTAGGAAGCTTAGTAAGTTGCCTTCGTCACTGCCTGCAACTGCCAAAGAGGGACTTTTTAGTAAATTAGCTTTAAGGGTTTCATTAACAGAGTGAGTTAGAGCACTCACAGATCTTGCATGTTCAAGAGGTTTAATATGAGTTCTGGCAATCTCCATGAAGCTCTGGTAATTAAGAGTGACAAAGAGCGCCACAAAGATTGTTGCGAATGTTCCGCCAAATCTAACTGTATCAACGATGAAAAGTTTGAGTCGGTTAGTTTCTTTAGGATCTTTATTTCTTCTTGGAACCCAAACAGGTTGAGTGAGTAGGCTCCATGTATGTTTAGCTGCGGCTTTGGAGTTTTTTGCGCCGTTCCTAATCGACGTTTTTGTATCTTTAATTGTCCACTTGTATTGTCTTTTTCCTTCTTTGATCATTCCCGTTGCAGCACCAGTCAGTTTGGAATGCATAGAATCTCTGCACTGGAAAAGTGAATTAGATATACGGCTCACAGATTCTCCGATTAATTTTTTGCTTCCTGCGGATCCGTAGGATTTTTTGCTTTTCCTTCCTTTTAATCTGGGTTCATCAATCGTCTCCCATGTTTGAGCATATTCCCAGGACCAGTCATTGTTTGGAGCTGATTCGACTATCTCAGGATTAGCATCACCGGAAGAAGGGAGAATGATATTTCCCTCTTCATCATATTGTGCGCGGTGGGAGCGGGAAGGTTCAGCTATCGGGATATTATAGCAGGAAAGTGAATTTTAGGCATGTTTAAAAGGTGGACATATTACAATAATTTGAGAGTTTGAAACATTAGAATTGAAAAAAGTTACCTCCTCTACATATTGATATATCAATATATCAATTAATCAATTAATTGATTAATTGATTAATTGTTTTGGCTTTCGTTAGCCGAAAAAAGCATTTCTATATCTAAAAAAGACTTATTATTCCCCCTCCAACAACCTCATCCCCCTTATATAGAACTAATGATTGCCCTGGCGAAAGAGGGGATTGGGGCTTACTAAACTCAAAGAATCCACCATCTTCCCTTGGGGTAAATTTACCCTTTTTAAGAGGTGAGAGTGATCTGGTCCGGCACTTAAGATGCAGCGATTTTCGAATCGCTGCTACGGCTGGATTAATCCATGTCATATCCCGAACAAAAACTTTGTTCACCTTTTTGCCCTTAACTTCCGAAACAATCAGCTGATTAGACTCAATATTCTTTTCAATTACTTCCAGCGGCTCATTTAGTCCCCCGACGCCAATTCTCCGTTGACCAATAGTATAAAGAGGAAGGCCTTTGTGCTTGCCAATGACTTTGCCATTTTTAGTCACGATGTCTCCGGACTTGAGATAGTCTTTCAAGTGTCTCTTAAGAAACTCAGTTGGAGTTTTCTCCGGGAAGAAGCACAAGTTCTGGCTTTCTCTATAACGTTCAGCATCAAGCGGGATTCCGAATTTTTTTGCGAGCTTATAAACCTTGTTCTTTTTCAAGTTTCCAAGTGGAAAGATTAGCTTCGACAAATGTTCTTGAGTCAGGCGATACAAGAAGTAACTCTGTTCTTTTGCCTTATCTTTTCCTTCTAACAATTTGAATTGACCTCTATTTTCTTTAATTCTTGCATAATGCCCGGTTGCCAATTTTTCGCATCCGAAGTTATCGAGCAAATCAAGAAGTGCTTCGAACCTGACTTTCTTGTTACACTCAATGCATGGATTAGGCGTAGTCCCATTCCGGCACCCTTCCAGATAATGATCCACAACTTCGCGTTTAAAAATCTCACTTAGGTCAATCGTATGAAGTTCAAATCCAAGGTCTTCTGAAATATGCTTAGCTCTCGCAGCACTCTGCGCATCACAGCATTTATTGGAAAGCAATTGAGCTTCTGCAGGAGCAAGCGGGTCTGTCCATAAATTAAATCTGACTCCTACAAGGTCATGGCCTTGTTCTTTGAGCAGATAGGCTATAACACTTGAGTCTATGCCGCCGGAGATTGCGAGTAAGATTCGCATTTTTAAAGTATACATATTATGAATTAATAATAAGAATAATTGACAAGAAAAGTTACAAAACTAGTATAAGAGTGTATGAGTTTAGAATTGGAAAACGAAATCGGTGAGTTATTAGCTCAACTTAATTCCGGAAATTCTAATGTTAAAGGAAAGGAAATAGTAAGAGCAAAACTTAGAGAGCTTATGTGTTTATGCAAAGAAGAAGGTGACGAAGATTCACTTAGGGAACGACTTGAGGTTCTACGACAGGAAACGTTGCAAGGTATTAGCTTGGTTGGAGCAAGTGCAAATAGTTTATTAAAAGAAAGTAGCGAATGGATGGTTGGAAAACACTGTATATATAACAATCGTCCCGGTGATATAGAAGGAATTACGAAAGGTGCTAAACTTAAGGTTAGGTTTACGGATGGAAAAAAGCCTTCTTTGCTAACTTATATACATCCAGGTACAGTGGAAATTGTGCATGAATCTTAGGAATTTTTGGATTCCTCGGTTGCCTTGCTGTAGAATCCTTTAGCTATGACTAACTCTGATCTACAATCATTCATCTCCCATGCCCGAAAAAAGGGTATGGATCATAATACTATTCGCATGATGCTAATTGCTAATGGCTGGAAAGAAAAAGATGTAATTCATGCGTTGTCCGAAGAAGCATTGGATATGCCTGTTCCCTTTCCGCAAGATACGGGTGGAGCAAGGGAAGCATTTTTTCATTTGCTGATATTTGGATTCATGTATACGACTTTAATAAGTCTTATAGTGCTTTTCTTCACCTATATTCACAGACTATTCCCAGACATTGCGATTGATAATGCTTTCGCAAAGGAATGGGAACTTGAATCCATCAGGCGTTCTATGGCTGCGATAATAGTCGCATTTCCTCTTCTTATCTGGATGCAGAGGAATGTAATAAAAGAAATGCTTCAACATCCTGAGCGGGTCGTAAGTGGAATCAGGCGCTGGCTGACTTATTTGACTCTGCTTGTAGCTTCCGGTGCAGTGGTTGGAACAATGATTACTCTTGTGTTCTATCTACTTGAAGGAGAACTCTCGGTTAGGTTCTTACTAAAAGTACTTGTAATTTTGTACATATCGGTTGGGACTTTTGCTTACTTCTTTTTGTCACTTAAGCTAGATCCAAAGGAAAAAGCAGCGAAAAAGATTCGAAGATTATTCCTGTTGCTTTCAACTGTAACAGTTTTAGTCGCACTTGTTTGGGGTGCTTTCATAATTGGTTCACCGATGCAGGAGAGACTTAAGAAGTTTGATGAGAGGAGAGTAGAAGACCTAAGATCAATTAGCAGTGAAGTTTTTGAATATGTTTACGGCGGTATGCCTTATGATCCGGAGAGCGCTTTGATTCATGAGCTGCCCAAGACGCTCGATGAAGTCAGAGCTAACGCAAGGTACAAGAGAATTAATATGTTAGATCCTGCGACTGGAGAGCCTTATAAATACATTGTTATCGATAGTAAAAGATATAGTCTATGTGCAACTTTTGATCATCCCAAAGAACGAGAATACGACATCTTCTGGGATCACCCAGCGGGGGAGCATTGTTATAATTTTAATGTTGAGGAGAGGCAGAGATTTTGATTGACTTATTATTTTTAGTCCGAAAGTTGACAATCCGGATTATAATGATATGATGAAGTTATCGTTCTTGAAACACCAGCAGTTTGGAGGTAATGAAAATGAAGATGGTCTTTACAGTTGGATTCACCTGCCTTGTGGTAGGTCCTATGGTCACTTTGTTTAGCGAAAACCGAGTAGTAGCATTTTCGGTTTCGCTGACTGCTCTGGGTTCAATGTTTCTGGGCATCGCGAACATGATGCTGGTTAAACGCGTTGTTAATGTGCTCGTGGGTGACGAGTAGCAATAACACCGACTCTCTGAACGATGGGGTGGTATCAACCTGAGAGGTTGCTACTGCCCTGTTAAACATTGCTTAGGGAACAACCACCTTAAATTTGGGATTATGATGCTGAGACTTTTCGGGCTTTAGCCCGATTGTTCTGATAATATGTAAGCGTGATCAAGAAAGCACGAACCTTGGCAAAGGAATATGAAGACCTTCAAAAGCAAATGCAAGATCCAGATGTTCTTAGTGATCCTAAAAAGATTGCATCAGTTGGCAAAAGAATTTCGGACTTGGAGCCCTTGATTAAGTTAATTGATGAATATGACAAGTGCGAGAAGGCAATAGAGTCGATCAAGGAAGTAGGGGATGATAAAGAGCTTAAGGCTTTGGCTGAGGAAGAAGCGGAAGTTGCTAAGAAAAGAATCGCTGAACTTGAAGAAGAAATGAAAGTTTATCTGATCCCCAAAGATCCCGATGATGAGAAGAATGTGATCTTAGAAGTCAGAGCCGGAACTGGAGGGGAAGAGGCTGCGCTTTTTGCTGGTGAATTACTCAGGATGTATTTGCGATTTGCAGAAGAACAGGGATGGTCAACGCAGTTAATGAGCAAAGCCGATGCTGATAGTGGTGGAATAAAAGAAGCGATTTGTGAGATAAGCGGAGCGGGCGCTTATGGAATGCTAAAGTTTGAGTCCGGAGTTCACCGAGTCCAAAGAGTACCGGTAACTGAGAGCAAAGGTCGCCTGCATACTTCCGCTGCAACAGTTGCAATCTTGCCTGAAGCTGAGGAAGTTGACAACGATATTAATCCAGATGACTTGAGAGTTGATGTGTTTAGATCAAGCGGGCCGGGGGGGCAGTCAGTGAACACAACTGATTCAGCAGTGAGAATTACACATGAACCGAGTGGCATCACAGTCAGTTGTCAGGATGAAAAAAGCCAGCACAAAAATAAAGCTCGGGCGATGAGCATTCTTAGATCAAGATTGTATGCGGCGGAGCAAGAGAGACTTGCGAAAGAGAGAGGGGATATGAGGTCAGGGC
>CAZYBL010000020.1:0-14232 GCA_964645805.1 uncultured Candidatus Peribacteria bacterium
GGAATCATTAATGGTACAGATCAATGCGAAGCAGACGAGCATTGTCCGGGCGGATTTGTATGTACAGAGTGTATATGTAGTCCAGGCAGTATTGAGCAACAACAACCTGTCACAACTCTACAGCCCATGCGAAGTCAACCAATTCAACAGATTCCTCTTGCGCAAGTAATGCCACAAATCACTCAGCGACCTCCAGTGGGTGATACGGGACCAGCGGCTATTGCGGTTATCGCTGCAGGGTCGGGGCTGGGGTGGGTGTTGTCGAGGCGGAGGAAGAGAAAATGATCAGATCTGTAATGTTATAGAGCTATTGTTAGTGAGTAGTGAGTAGTGGGTAGATATAGATTTCTGTTTTCTGCTATAAATAACATACCAATAACCATCTACTCACTACACACTACTCACTCTTTTAGTGGAAAAATAGATGACTCCCAGTTTCTCTAACGCTATCCTACCCCCATGCCACCAGCTGGATCTCAGAAAAAACCACCGCGACAAAGATGGCTGCTTACCTTCTTTCTTTTTTCAGCTCTAGTTTTTCTTTCCATATATTCCATATCAAATCCACTTAGGGATAAGGAAAAGAAGTTTGCAGATGCCGAGGAGGTTCCTATTAGTCGAATTACTAAAGGATACGCTAATGAGGAGTTTGAGAGTATTTTGATAAAGGACAACAAAGTTTTTGCGGTCATAAAAGAAGGCGAGGCTTTGCGGTCATATAAAGGAGGGCGCGATACGGTTAGTACCCTTGGCTGGAACGATCCTGATAATCCAACAGTTGTGGAAGTGGAGAATACAGAAGCCGCGAATATGTTTATGGCCATATTGCCGGATTTGCTGTTCTTCCTGCTAATTATTGCGGGGATTATCTGGTTGTTTAGGGGAATTGCACGCAGCCAAAGTACAGCGCTGTCGTTTGGAAAATCAAAAGCCAGGGTCATGGATGCAAAGCAGGTTAAAACCAGTTTTAAAGATGTTGCAGGATGTGAAGAGGCGAAAGATGATTTAGTCGAAGTGGTAGATTTCCTAAAGAATCCTAAAAAGTACATCAATCTGGGTGCGAAGATTCCAAAAGGAGTTTTGTTGGTTGGTGCACCGGGAACCGGTAAAACACTTCTCGCACGCGCAGTTGCGGGCGAAGCTGGAGTTCCATTCTTTTCAATCGCAGGTTCAGAATTCGTTGAGATGTTCGTTGGAGTTGGAGCTAGCAGAGTCAGAGATTTGTTCTTAAGAGCTAAAAGGAATTCACCGTGCATAATCTTCATTGACGAAATTGATGCGGTTGGTCGTCAAAGAGGGGGCGCGGGATTTGGAGGAGGTCATGATGAACGCGAACAAACGTTAAATCAGATCCTCACCGAAATGGATGGTTTTGAACAGGGAACAAATATAATTGTAATGGCTGCAACAAACAGGCCTGATGTTTTGGATGTGGCATTGCTTAGACCCGGAAGATTCGACAGACGAATATTCATTGACAAGCCGGATTTAGTGGCAAGAGAGAAGATTCTAGATGTTCATTCAAAGTCCAAAAAAACAAATAAGAGTATCAATCTAAAAAATATTGCAAAGCAAACAGTGGGATTAACTGGCGCTGACCTTGAGAATATCTGTAACGAAGCAGCTATCTTTGCTGCCAAAAGAAAGCACAAAACTGTTTCTCATAAAGATTATGTTGATGCTGTGGAGAAGATCACTCTGGGCTCGGAGAAAAAGTCGCGAAAGCTTACAGAGAAAGAAAAGAAGATCACCGCATATCACGAATTAGGCCACGCAATAGTTGGATATTTGTGCCCCGAAACTGATCCGTTGCACAAGATTTCAATTGTCTCTCGTGGAGCTGCACTTGGAGTAACATGGTTCCTTCCGCAGGAAGATCAGTACACAACAAGCAAGACTAAGTTTCTGGATGAAATTTGTAGTTTGTTGGGAGGTCGTGCAGCGGAGGAATTAGTCTTTGATGAAATGACAACAGGGGCAAGCAATGACATTGAAAAAGCCTCACACATCGCTCGTAACATGGCTATGCGTTATGGAATGGGGGATGATAGCCTGGGCCCGATTGCATATGGCGAAAGGCAGGGGACTATGTTCCTCGGGGTCGATCCAACTTATGTTAGGAATTATTCGGAAGAGAAGGCAAAAGAAATTGATGGGTTTGTAAGACGTACGATTAAAGAGCAGTACGAGAGAGCGCTTATGTATCTTCAAAAGCATCGCAAAAAGTTAGACGAACTTGCTGAGCTTTTACTTCAACAGGAAACAATGAGTATTGAGGAGTTTGAGGAGAAGTTTGCTGGGAAAAGGGTGACAGCGTGAATGAAAATTGGTAGGATGGGGGCTCTCGTTAATTCGTTAATTGGTTAATTCGTTTGTTAGGATATGAGTAAATTTAGAAAATTCGAGGAAATGGAGGTTTGGCAGGAAAGCCGCAAACTCGTTAGAATTGTACGAGAAATCTGCAAAAGGCCAAAAGTTTGCAAAGATTTTGCGTTTATTGATCAAATCACGCGTGCTGCAAGATCAGTTTCTGCAAATATTGCTGAGGGAAGCGATTCAATGACTAATGCTGAATTTATTCAATTTCTTGGATATTCAAAGAGATCTGCTTCGGAAGTTAGATCTCATTTATACGACTCATTGGATGAAGAATATATTTCCAAGGATGAATTTGAAAAAAATGCTGATTTAATAGCAAAAATTCAAAGCATGCTTGCAAAGTTGATTCATCATCTTCAGAAGACTAACAAGCAATATAAACGTACTTATAAAGAACTCGAATTAACGAATTAACGAATTAACGTTATAATCGTTGTAACAAATAGGTGGTTAATTCGTTCCAACTCTTACAATGATCAATGCATTATCTCCCCTAGACGGTCGCTATCTTAATAAGACAGAAGCTTTGCGGCCTTTTTTCAGTGAAGAAGCTCTAATTAAAGCCAGGTTACAGGTCGAAATAGAATGGTTTATAGCTCTCTCTTCGAGTCCTGATATTAAGGAATGCAAGAGACTCAGCAGCGGTGACAAAAAGAAGCTGAAAGCAATTTTAGAGCGATTTGGTTCAAAACAGGCAGAAGAGGTTAAAAAGATTGAACGCAAGACTAATCACGATGTTAAAGCTGTTGAGTATTTTCTTAAATCCAAAATGAAGAAGATCCCAGGATGTAGGAAGAGTTTAGAATTCGTTCACTTCGCATTGACCAGTGAAGACGTTAATAATTTGGCTTATGCATTAATGATACATGGAGCTCTTAAAGAAATTATTAAACCGGAACTTAAATTCTTAATCTCTAAGCTCAGATCACTCTCGGGTAAGTGGAAGGAAGTCGAAATGCTTAGCTTAACTCACGGACAGCCTGCGACTCCCACAACCGTTGGAAAAGAAATCGCAGTGTTTGTGGAGAGATTAGAACGTCAGCTTAAGTGGCTAGAGGAATTTAAGATGCAAGGAAAATTCGGAGGAGCAGTTGGTAACTACTCAGCCCATAAAGCCGGTTACCCGAAGGTCAAATGGGAATCATTCGGGAAGAAATTTATGAAGTCACTAGGGGTTGATCCAATGACAAATACTACTCAAATAAATCCACACGATGACGTTGCGGAACTTAGCCACATTATGTGCCAGATAGATACGATCTTGCTCGACTTCTCGCGTGATGTCTGGATGTATATTTCCCGTGGAGTATTTAAGCAAAAAGTAATCAAAGGCGAAGTGGGATCATCAACAATGCCTCATAAAGTAAATCCGATTGATTTCGAGAATGCAGAGGGAAATCTGGGATTAGCTAATGCTCTCTTTCATCACTTTGCAGAAAAACTGCCCTTAAGCCGCCTGCAGCGTGACCTAACTGATTCGACTGTTCAACGAAGCATAGGATCAGCATTTGGATATTACTTGGTTGCGATTGCGTCACTCAAGAAGGGGATTTCTAAGTTAGAGCTTGATAAAAAAATGATTAAACAGGAGCTAGATGATCATCCGGAAGTCAGGGCTGAAGCTATCCAAATAGTTCTCAGGAAGCATGGAGTTAAAGGAGCTTATGAAAAACTTAAAAAACTTACTCGGGGGGAGAAGGTGACTCATGAATCTATTAATGAATTTGTTAGAAAGTTATCTTTGCCTGAAAAAGAAAAGAGGAGACTTTAAATCTAATTATCCTCCTTTCGGTCTTGTCTCATTTGTTTGATAGTGGCTCCTGCAAGGAGGCTATAAAAATCATCGGCTATTGTATCCTTATTATTAAATAATACCGATGATGATAATTCTATCTCACCCCAAACATCATTTGCAGCAGCTACACATGCATCAGCACAAGCATACATAGCATTAGAAGTTGTAAGGACACTTTCGTCGTACTCATCTAGATACTTTAGAAGACGTTCAATGATTTGTCGTGTCCAGATTGGAAAGTTATCAAGCATTGGGAGATCATCAGGACGGTCTAGTTCTACAAATGCCTCTTGTGCCAGTGGTTTTGCCTCAGATTCAAGTTTGTCACGTGGTTCGTCAGACATGGGCTTGGATCGTATTGGGGTAGGTTAGAAATATCAACAGAAAGACTTACTTTTTGATTATACAAATACAAAGCATTAGTGGAAAAGACTTCGTATAATTCACGAAAAGCTCTTAAATAAGGGCTAAACCCGGCCTTGACAGACATTAAAAGGACATAGTGGTTGACGATTGCGAAAATGGGTATAGATTGTGTGCGATATTTTCCATATTAAACTATGATACGAAATCGTTTATCTGTTGAAGTTGATGATGTAGGAGTTGCAAGACCTGCAACTGATGATGAACTGGCCGCATTACTACGTGAGCCCGGAAATCTTACTACAGGTGATGAACTAGACGTATCGGCTTTTCTTGACTCTCCAAGGCAATTCGGTGGTACTGTACCAAATATTGCTGCGCTATTAAGTAGCTATAGGACTTCTTGTGTTCGACGAGGAGAATCACTGCCGATCGATGATGGTGTTGCGGGAGTTGATATATCTGATTCTGCTCACCAGTTAGAGCTAGAGGAAATTGCGACAGGAGATGGAGATTTGTGTTTAAGTCCAGATGTTGCTGCAATTGCCGAAGAAGTTGATAGAGAAATTGCAGGCTTGTAAGTCTATAAGAAATAGATTTAATTAGTGTATGTACAGTATGATTTGTGAATTTGTAATAAAGAGAATTCGTGGTATAATATAAACATGGCATTTGAGAGTATCGATGGCAATGGCTCAGGTTCAGATCATGAGGGTCCTATCGAGGTTGCACACAATCCGAATGGTCCTTGGGCAAACATGGAAAATAAAAAGCAGCAAGATGCAATCGCGCGGGAGGCTGGGAAATATCATACGCAATGCGCACTCGAAAATCCGAGGTTGAGCAGATTTGAAGATTTTCTGGATGCCCTTACAGTCGCTTGGCTTGAGCAGAAATCGAAAGTGGAAGATGAAGCCGAAAAATATGGATTTACCGAGTGTGAGGATACAGCATTGCTTAGTGATGAAGACCGTCGCAAATCCGCATTACTTACGTTAACTTTAAACGGAAGTTATATTTTACTTGGTAATGGATGTTTAACTGCTGGTGGAGGTTCAGGCCGATACGAAAGAATACCATTTCGCAAAGAGGATGTTGCAGAAAAATATAATGCTTCTAACTCTGTTTCCGTTGATGGAGATGCTAAGTTGCATGAGCCCTTGCGATTTGTAAAAAAACTTATCTTATTTATTACAAAATCTAGCAATCTACAGATGCTCTTTACTACAACACAAAACCTTTCGGAAGAAGATCAGTTGAGGCTAGGCGAAGCTCTCGAAGAGAGCTATGCAGGCCTTGTAGCTACGATTCAGGGTGGTGTAGAAGAAACTAATGAAGTAAAACCCTCTCCTCTAAGACCGGATCGTGATGATGAATTTCCGGGGGTAGTTCCACCGGAAGTTCCAGAGTATGAACCGGTGAATTAGAGATAGGTTTAATTAGTGTATGTACAATGTATGTACAGTGGTTGTCTGAACCACGGATTCCACGGATTTTTTAACACGGATTACACGGATTGCTTTGTACAGGCTATGCTACGATTATCCGTGTAATCTTATTAATCTGTGTAATCTGCGGTTCAGACAATGGTAAATGATAAACTCCATAAGTTTTCGAGTTGTGAATTTTACAGTCCTTGGTAAACTTTGTTTACCGATTTTTACAATGCCCAGGTGGCGGCCCCGCACCACTTCGGGTGCGGGATGAATACCTCAGTATATTTAATTCATTCTTTAGATCTTTATCTCTATTGCCCAGGTGGCGGAATGGTAGACGCGCTAGCTTGAGGGGCTAGTGGGAGCAATCCCGTGGAAGTTCAAGTCTTCTCCTGGGCACCAAGATTAGTAACTAGAAAAAGCTCAGGACAGGCAACTAACAACTCACAACCACTTTCGACCTGTGACCTGTGACCTGTGACGGTCAGTTCCATCAATATCTAAGCAAAAACTCTACATTCCAAGTGCCTCCATAATATCCCTCTCATGCTCTTCCTCATCCGCGAGAATCTGCTTTAGGACGGTTTCCAGCGCATAAAGCTCAAGTTCCTGCGCCTGCTTAATCCTTTCCTTGTATCTTCGAATCGCAAGTCTCTCTCCTTCCAGATCCTGCTCAAGCATCTTTCTGGAGTCAGAATCCGTATGCCTCTCAGCAACGTCCATCGTCGGCACTCCTCCCAGGTAATCAATCTGTTCAGCAAGTAAATTTGCATGTCCTATTTCTTCGTTAACGTGAACCAAAAGCTCCGCATTGATCGACTGGAATTCTCCTCCGGTCAAAGTTGCGGCGTGTTGGACATATTGGATTGCGGCTGCGAATTCGTAGGCGAGGTCGCCGTTTAATTCTTCGATGAGATCCTGAGTAGTCATGATTTTGTGGGGAATTAGGTTAGGTAGGTTGGGTAAGTATGGTAGGTCAGGTAGGTTTTAGGCAAGTAAATTTTTGAATTGTTTTTCATCAACGGTTTTAACACCCAACTCTTTAGCCTTATCGAATTTGGATCCAGGATCATCTCCAGCTAAGACATAATCAGTCTTTGAACTAACAGAAGAACTCACTTTTCCTCCACGCTCTTTAATCATTGTTTTGGCTTCCTCGCGGCTTAAGCTTGGAAGCGTTCCGGTTAAAACGAATGTTTTATCTTTAAATATCTGTGGAGCGTGGCTTCCCTTTGGCATTATCGCAATCACACCTCCATTCTCCATTTTATGAACTAAGCTTCGATTATCTTCATCATCAATCCAATTCTTGATCGACTCAGCAACTACCGGGCCTATACCATCAATCTCGGACAATTCTTCGAGTGGAGTATCCTGGAGAATTTTTAGAAAGTCAGAGAGGATGATTCCATTCACTTTAACCTTCTTTTTTTCACTGAATAATGCTGTTTGAGCGCTGTGATGCTCCTCCACTTCAATTGTTTTTTCTTTACTTGGCCATTTAATTCGTTTGGCTACAATTTCCGCCGTCTCACGGCCAATATGGCGTATTCCGAGTGCAAAGAGAAATCGATCGAGCTCGATTATCTTGGAATTTTCGATAGAACTTAGAGCGTTTTCGGTTTTCTTTTCTTTAAATAGTGGGAGAGAGATCAGATCATCCGCAGTTAAGAAGAATATATCTGCGGGATCCGAAATGATCTCAGATTCAATTAAAGCTTCAATTGTTTCTTTCCCCAATCCTTCCATATTAAACGCATAACGTGAGACTAAGTGCTCAATGCGTTCTTGCCGGACTCCTCCGCACTTAGGGTTAGGACACCTATGAACAACCTCGCCATCGGGACGTTCAAGTTCACCACTACAACTCGGGCAATGTTCAGGGAAATGGAAGCGATTAGATTTCTTAGGCCGTAGATTAGTCATCACCTCCACAACTTCGGGGATTATATCGCCGGCTTTCTGAAGTATCACAGTATCCCCAATGCGTACATCCAATCTCTCTATCTCATCTGCGTTATGAAGCGTTGCCCTGGTGACTGTTGTACCGGCCAGTTGAGTTGGTGTAAGAATCGCAACAGGAGTGATTGCTCCTGTTCTTCCAACTTGTAATTGAATATCCAGAATTTGCGCGGTCTTCTGTTCAGCAGGGAATTTATATGCCCTTGCCCAGCGCGGGGCTTTGGCAGTTGATCCTAGATCATGTTGAGTTCTTCTATCATTAACTTTAATTACAAGTCCGTCGATGTCGTATGGCAGCGAATCTCTTTTCTTCTCAAATGAGTTTAGTAAATCCTCCGCTTTCTTAATGTCTTTTACAACTTCATGTTCTTTATTGGTAGGAAGTCCGATGTCTTTAAAGAAGTCGAGCACATCCTCCTGTGCATTTATTTCAAGCCCATCGCAGGCTATTGGGGATAGGTGATAGCAAAACATCTCAAGATTCCTCTCAGATGCAATCTTTGGGTCAAGTTGCCTAACAGAACCTGCTGCTGCATTCCTTGGGTTTGCGAATTTGGCCGACTCAGGCAATTTTTTATTAACATCTGTCAGGGTCTTTTTTGACATAAACACCTCGCCGGAAATTTCCAAAATTTCAGGAGGATTTTTAAATGCAGATAAATCAAGTGAGAGTGGGAGTGACTTTATAGTTCTAATTGTATGAGTTACATCTTCGCCTTCGATCCCATTTCCGCGTGTAAGTCCTCTAATGAGCTGATGACGACCTCCGTTATCCAGTTCATATATCAGGGTAATACTTAGCCCGTCTATTTTAAGCTCGCATATAAATTCATATTCAAAGCTTTCTTTACCTAGCGCTCTATTCATCTGGTCTATCCAGTCTGCAAGTTCTTCATGCGAGAAAACATCAGCTAAGGATTCCTTGGGGGTAATGTGCTTTCTTTTGGGAAGCCTGCCATCAAGCGGTGCGCCAACTCTTTGAGTAGGTGAGTCAGGAGTTATAAGATCAGGGAATTCAGACTCAAGTTTGATTAGCTCCTGCTTAAGCGCATCGCGAACATCTTCCGAGACATCAGATTTATCGTCAATAAAGTAAGCTTTGTTGAGTCGCCATATTTCCTCTTTGAGCTTGGATATCCTTTGTTTTGCCTCCGGCTTATTCATGTATATAGATTACATAATTTTTTCACTAATTTTAATGAAATCTTAATTTAAAATTTTTGCAAGATTAATTGTTTGCATTCGTCTTTTCTTTTAGGAAGATACGCCCATCTCTCACTTAAAATCCATATGCTAACTATTACAGACACCCGACCACATATTAAGAAGATCGATCAGCAGATAATCAGGCTTATAGCAGATCGAAGGCAATTATGTGAAGATGCCAGACAGGAAGGGGGGGGCAAATTGATCAGTGAGCTGGAAACAGAGCAATTCCTAGATTTTCTTGAAGAAGGATTGGAACAGGAACTAGATGAGGTTCAGTTAGGAAGGCTGGCGAAGCTTATATTTGGGATGTGTAGGGGAGAGGAGTAATGGCTTATGTAAGGGAAAAAATGCGAATCAAATAGTAGAACAGAGGAGTTTCTAGAATAATACTAAGAAAAATACTTTACAGGTCGTCAAATGTCTGTATCGTGTGGGTTTGCTTGGATAAGTTACCTTCATCAATCGAGGCTTACCTGACTGAAAGCGGCTTCTCGCCTACCGAAAAGCTGATACTAAAAAGGTTTCTTGAAGGGGAAGCATTAACAGTAAGGGAGTTGGCTGCAAAGACTGGAAAGGGGACAAGTATATTGGATAGGGCAGTGAGAAAGCTCATGAGGAAGGAAATTGTCAAAAAAGAAACAGTTAATGGAACAAAAAAGTTTGCAGTTGAATCATTATCATCCATTCAGCGGTGGATTAAGAAAGATGCAGATAAGAAGAAGGAAGATCTGAAAAGAAGGGAACATGATTTTGAAGTATTTCTGGCAACTCTCCATAGAGAATTATGTAGACCTGAGCTTGAACATTTTGATGGAGAGGATAGTTTATTTGATGCATACAATGCTGTAATAAATCTTGCTAAAACCGATAGGCAAATTCTAAGATACATCTCTTCTGGCGGATCAGATTCTAAATATTTGATAGATGAATTTCATAAGGGGTTTAACAGAGCGAGAATAAAAGAAGGGATTTCTGAACATGTATTAGCATGTAATAACCTGGAAAGCAGGAAGCTTAAATCGCGCGATGGATATGAAAGAAGAGAAACGTCGCTTCTTTCGGATGAAAAATGTCCTATTACTTTTGAAAAAATTATAACCAGGGATTCTGTTGCTTACTTTAATAGCAAGGAAATGAAGGCAACTATCATCCATTATCCAGAACTTGCTGAAGAGGAGCGTAGGGCTTTTGACACTCTTAAGGGAAATGCATTGAAAGAAGACCAGCTTCATTTGGAAAAGAAGAGTGGTATAGATCAATTCAAAATGAACTTAATAAGCTTCTTCAAACAAGGCTATCCAATACGACTTCGAGTATCATTCCTTGCGTATTTTGCAATATTGGCTGTTATATTAGGTATGAAATAATGGAAGAAATAGGGCTTTTGTGCTAAAATACTTAAGTGGACACAGATACACAAAAAGAAAAAGAATCTACTGGTAGAAAAACCGGCGCAGATCTGGGCGTTTTTAATTTTCTGAGTAGTCAGCGGGGTTTAATAATAATGATCACATGCGCTGCCCTTGCTATCACCACAATTTATGTCCTTTTTGAGTACACGCAAGATTTACTGATCAGCAGATACAGAGATTACGCAGTTACAGTAGCGACATCAGCGTCTTCTCAGATAAGTAGTTCAGAGATTAAATATAGCCTCAGAGATGGAGTAGTAGCAGATGAATTAAATGAAAAACTAAATCTTATTGTGAGTGCAAATGAAAAAATCGAGAGTGTATATCTAGTTAGATCTGTAGGCGAACTCGAAGTGGTACATTCTCTTAGCCCCGATATTGATGTGATGAAAATAAATGTTATTGCTCCGATAAGTGATAATAGTGGAAACAAAGTAGCAATGCTTGGAGTAGATATAATCGTTGATGATTTTGGTGACCAGGTAAGAACCACACTTCTTCCATTTCTTGTCTGCACTTTGGCTTTGTCGTTTATTCTAACTGTTTTGATCATATTTCTTGCAGGTGTATGGGAAGAGAGAGTAAAGATGGAGCGCGAATTGGATAAGAAAAAAGAAGAAATCCTTAGTGTAGTTAGTCATCAACTTGCAACACCAGTGTCTTCGGTTAAGTGGTATATAGAGATGATGCTTGATGGGGATGTTGGCAAGCTCACAGAAGAGCAGAGAAGACATATTGAAACCATGGCATCCGTAACAGAAGGGCTTGGGGAACTGATAAATATGCTTTTGGATGTATCGCGAATAGAGCTAGGTCATGCACAAAGTAAAATATCAACTCTAAGTCTAGAAACACTAATCGAGGATGTACTGCGTATAATAGAGCCTAAAGCCAAACAAAAGGAGATAGTTATTACAAAAAATATTACAGATGCATTACCTACTGTGGAGATTAACAGAAGATTAATGCGCATGATTTTAGACAACCTTCTAGGTAATGCTATTAAATACACACCTAAAGGAAAGGGAGTTAAATTCACATTTCAGGTAAGAGGAAAAGAGATATTTATTGAAGTCGAGGATGAAGGATGTGGTATTCCCGAAGACGAACAGGACAAAGTTTACAATAAGCTATTTAGAGCCAGTAATGCATCGGAAATCCCAGGGCATGGTTTTGGTTTATATGTTGTTAAGAATGCTGTTGAGAGTTTAGGTGGACATATTGAGTTCATTAGTGAGCAAAATGAAGGAACTACGTTTAAAGTTAATGTTCCAATAGACAATTGACTTCGTGTTTTCAACTCAAGTCAATGATAGTCAAATGTCAACTGTCAAAAGGTCCCGGCTTGCCGGGGCCGTGTCAATTGTCATATGTCACGTGACCAATGCTTCCCCATATTCCTCATCTTCCACCATGCGGTGAGGAGGGAGATTCCAATTACAAGAAAAAATACTGCAACAATGTAAGCAAGTAATTCTGGAGCAGCGACAATTGCAAGGCCGACTATTATACAGAAGAGCCCACTCCAAAGCAGGTTGCCACTGAATTGCAGGTACTTTGGTTGCTTATGGAAAAATGGTAGGTGGATCATGGGATTAATTGTACCACAGACAATTAATCCGGCCAGTCAAAGGTCTAAGGCTAAAATGTCAAGTCAAATGTCTAAGGTCAAAAGTTTGGTCAAAGGTCAAAGGTCTAAAGTCTTTTGACCTGCCTGCCGGCAGGCAGGCATTCGACTTTTGACCAAACCTTAGACTTTTGACCTTCGACAGATCTTTCTCATTCAGTATACGGATAAGCTCCTTCTCCATACAAAATGTCATCCTGAGGGTGTCTGTAGAGAGGAGTTTGTAATCTCTTCTGATCGAAAATATGCCCCAGAATTCCGATTGATCTTCCCAGTGCAAACAATCCGTTTAGATATCCTGCTTTAAAGAAGCTCTCCCGTATGTCAGATGGAAGTTGAGGTAACAGAATATCGACCAGGCTAACTCCGATAAATCCATCAACATTCAAAATCAAATTAGAGCGTTTGGTCGTTGTAATCTTCTCAACTTCTTTTGCGTAATCAGTTAACGGCAAGTTTTGGAAGTTAGCCTTCGCGTATTCCATTAGGGTCAGAACTCGCGTGTCGGGGTTATGAATACTTTTAATTTTATGACCAATCCCCGGAATTCTCTCACCCTTTGATTTCATTTCGTCCACAAATTGCTGTGGGGCAAGTCCGCTTTTGTGTGCTTGATAAAATGTTTGAGCTGCGCTATCTACAGCACCTCCAAATCTTGGACCAATTGTAAGAAGTCCGGAACAAAGAGAGCTCAGCGTATCCTTTGCAGCACTTGCCGCGACAATAGCGTTATGAGCGCCGGCGACTGCAGGCCCGTGATCCGCAACTGCGGTCAGAATCATTTCAAGGTACTTAAGAGTCTCGGGATTCAAATCAGTCTTCCACCAAAGCTTGGCAATAGCTTTAGCGAGTGAGCCTTCATTAATAAAGTCAGATATTGGTTTGTTGCCATATGAAGCTTCCTCGCCACGGTCGTCACTTATCGTGCATTGGAAGTGCGTATGTTTTCTATCAGCCGGGATTTGGGGTATTTCCGGTTCCATGAAGTCGGAAACTATACCCTGGGTTTTTAGGTTCTGGAAGGCATTTGACAGAGTTTTTGGTAAGTCTTCGTAGCAGTTCGGTACGATCACACCAGCTTCTTTAAGCAGTTGATTTTTTGCTCTCGCGGTTTCCGCTTTGCTTGCTGCCCAAGCTCCGGCGTGTCCGAATTGAACATCTTTCGGGAAACATTCAGCTGATGTTCCGGATACCCATGCAACCAGTGGTTTTGAAATAGTCCCATTTCTCAAAGCTTGAGCAATCTCTTCCTCATCGTTACCTCCAACTTCGGATGTCATCACGAGTAACTTAATGTCAGGATTCTTCTGATATCTAAGTAGGTGATCAATCAGCAAAGATCCCGGATTCCTATCACCTCCAATTGCGACTCCTTCAACTATTCCAGAAGTATTATCCGCAATCATCCTGTACATTTCGTTACTCATTCCACCGGATTTACCTACATAGCCTACGCATCCAGGCCTAAAAAGTTTGCTTTTGATTAAATGCTCACAGCTTCCTCCGGTATCTCCAACACGAAATGCTCCTGCAGTTATCGCGCCGACTGTTGCGGGGCCGATTAAGATAACTCCTTTTTCTTTTGCTTTTACTACCCATTCACGACTATCGCGTTCCGGAACACCTTCTGCAATGGTAGAGATAACTCTATATCCAAGATCAATACCTTCCAGGACTACAGACCCCGCGGACCTTAGGGACGCGAAATTTACAATTACATCAGCTTGAGGATAATTTGATTTAGCTGTTTTTAGATCTCTGACGACTGGAAGTATAAATTCTTGTTCTCCAAAGAAGACTTTTACAGGAGCAGATGAATTGGGATCTACTACGCACGCAACACTCGGGCTTCTCTTCGAAAGGAAATCAAAATCAAGCATCCTTTGGATCGAAGTCAGTTTTCTCCCGTAGATTATTGCCTGGGTGTGAGTGGTGAAGAGGGTGGACATTAAAGTGAAAAGTTGATAGTGAAGAGTTAAAAGTGAATAGTTCTGCCTGCCGGCAGGCAGGAAAAAGTGTTTTAAAATTGAGCTGGAGAAGGGGGGTACG
>CAZYBL010000021.1:0-13816 GCA_964645805.1 uncultured Candidatus Peribacteria bacterium
TCCCGCAGGAAAGGTTATTGAAAGGTCAGATATTACGGTTTTAAGGCCGGCGGTGGAGGGGGGAGTGAAGCCAGATGAGATTAATAAAGTTGTGGGGGGAGTTGTGAATGTTGATGTTGAGGAGGGGGATGTGGTGACTCACTCGTCACAGGACACAGGTCACAAGTCACCTCAGAAAATATGAAAACAGTTGCAAAAATTCAGGCACGCATCCGAAGCAGTAGACTTCGTGGAAAAGTTCTATTCGATCTTGGCGGGAAGACAGCGCTTGAGAGAATTGTAATTCAGGCTGGCAAAGCTAAAGGTATAGATGAAGTTAGGATCGCGACTACAACTAATTCACGTGATGAAGTGATTGTAAGTGAGGCTGAAAGAATTGGTGTTAAGGTTTACAGAGGTTCAGAAGATGATGTTTTGGATCGTTACACGAATGCTGCGCGTGAGTCCGAGGCTGATATTGTTCTCCGCTTAACTGCAGATTGCCCGCTTTTGGATCACCGTATGATTGATTTTATGATCGATAAATTTAATAGCGGTCCATATGACTACGCGAGCAATAGGATCAATAGAACTTATCCGCGTGGACAGGATACAGAGGTGATGACTATGGAAACTCTCGAGAAAGCTTGGTCAGAATCCACCAAGCCACACGAACGTGTACATGTAACACCTTATATTTACCAGAATCCGTCGATGTTCGAAATATACTCAGTCTTTGGACCCGTTGATTGGAGTCATCAACGATGGACAATCGATACAGAGGACGACTTTGAATTCCTAAAAGCTGTTTGCAATACATTTGACACAGATATGGGATGGGAGAAATTGGCAAAGGAAATCGAAAAGCATCCCGAAATTCTTAAGCTAAATGCACATATTAAGCAAAGATCGATGTATGATGTCCCCGCAATTATCCGCTAATGGATAAATCTATTACCATAAACGGCCGAAAAATTGGTCAGAGTAATCCTGTGTACACGGTTGCTGAAATGTCCGGCAATCATAACGGAAGTTTAGAAAAAGCTTTGGAGATTATTCATGCGATGAAAGATGCGGGAGCGGATGCAGTCAAACTTCAAACTTACACTGCAGATACGTTGACTATAAAAAGCGGGAGACCAGAGTTTACAGTCGGATCAGAAGCTTTGTGGAAAGGCAGGACGCTTCATGATTTGTATGACGAAGCACATACGCCGTGGGATTGGCATCAGAAGTTAATCGATGAAGCCAGAAGTTTAGGCATGGATGTGTTTTCCACTCCGTTTGATGAAACTGCTGTGGATTTTTTGGAAACTTTTGATGTTCCGGCCTACAAGATTGCATCATATGAACTTGTTGATATTGGTTTGATCAGAAGGGCAGCCAAAACAGGCAAGCCGATCATTATGTCTACAGGTATGAGCACAGAGGAGGAGATCAAAGAAGCAGTCGATGCGATTCGTGAAGAAGGTAATGATCAAATAATCCTGCTTAAATGCACGAGCGCATATCCAGCTCCACCGGAGGCTGCGAATCTAAAAACTCTCAAAGATATGTCAGAGAAGTTTGATGTTCCTGTTGGCATTTCGGATCATACGCTCGGTATTGCAGTTCCGATTGTCGCGGTTTCGTTAGGAGCAAGCCTCATCGAGAAACATTTCTGCATGTCACGTGACGAACCAGGTCCGGACAATGCATTTTCTCTTGAACCGCATGAGTTTAAGGAGATGGTCAATCAGATTCGTATAGCAGAAAAATCTCTTGGATCAGTTAGCTATGGAAGTACTTCTGCAGAAAAAGCATGCACTGCATTCAGACGCTCGCTTTATGCTGTAGAAGACATTAAAGAAGGGGGTGAAATTACTTCAAAAAACGTCCGATCTATTCGTCCGGATTGTGGACTTAAGCCCAAATATCTGGCTCAAATATTAGGTAGAAAAGTCAGGAAAGATATAAAAAAAGGAACTCCTATGGATTGGGAACTTATTGATGAACCCGCTTAATGTATGAAGGAAAATCTAAGTGTCATCATCATGCGAGCGGGATATAGCGATGCGGAAATGTATAAAAGAGTTCTTAAAAACTTTAAAGTGGATTTTTGTATAGCTGTGAACAATGAAGATCCGAAGTTGATGGAAGATAATTACGTTTGGGTAAACTCTAGTTTTGCAAAGTGGAGTGATTACGATGTTGATTGGAATGATGTAGAACCTTTGGATGAAGGATTGATAGAAAAAATGGCCTGGTGCGAGACTGTTTCTATAAACGTGATAAACCGTTATGAAGACAAGAGAGTTATTCCATACGATCAAAGACGAAGGCAATATCTTAGGCACCTAAGGCTTTGGGATGATCTTATTCGGAAGAAAAAAATTAATCTTTATATAACAGGTGGAGTACCGCACGAACTACCGGAATGGATCATCTTCTGCCTTTGTCGCCATTACAACATTCCAACGATTTTGTTCCAGACAGGAACTGTCCGTCACACTACATTCATAATGGATGACTGGAAGGAGCCTGTTAGAAAGCTTGAGTGTGAATACAAAAGGCTCAGTTCGGAGTTGAGTAACGCGTCTGAAGAAGAGATTGAATTATCTCCTGAGTATGAGGAATATTTTCAGGCGCAGACTGGGCGGGGGAGTATGAAGCCATGGGATGATTGGGTGGAGAAAAAGGGCTTTTGGACGGATCTGAAAAATATTTTGATAGGAATTCCGTCATCAGCGGCGAGGTTACTTAAGAACTGGACATCATTAAAATATTGGATAACAAAAGTTAAACGTTATTCATGGATGAAGAAAACGAAACGGATGTATGGGTTTTACAACAAAAATGCATCTGATCCGGATCTTGGCCAGAAATTCGTTTATCTGCCGCTCCAAATGCAACCGGAGTGCTCCACCGCTCCGCAGGCCGGGGCTTATGTGGATCAACTTCTGATTGCGCAGATGCTTTCCGTGTGTCTTCCTGATGACGTTTATATTTATATTAAGGAACATCCTGCTCAACTTAAGTGGTATGAGGATGGGCGCGGGAGAACATTGGATTTTTACAAAGATTTATTGGAAGTAGAGAGAGTAAAGTTTGTAACGTTAAATTTTTCTTCAGCTGATTTAATCAAACACTGTGTATTCATTGCAACAGCAACAGGCACAGCAGCATTCGAAGGAATATTCCAGGGAAAACCGTCACTATTATTCGGTCACAGGTTCTTCCAGCGTGCACCGGGCATATATCTAATTAAAACTGTGGAGGATTGCAAGAAGGCAATTAGTGAAGTGCTCGCTGGAGAAGCTCCAGACTTGAAAGATGTTAAAATATTTCTAAAAGCGATGGAGAATCTGGATATTCATGCGGCGTTTTGGAGGGATTTTGGATCGGAAGAAGGATTTACAGAAAAGGATAGTATTAATTCGCTAACAAGCGCTATTGTGAACGAGATTAACGCTCTTGAGTAAACTCAAGAAACTTCTCAAGATCATTCCACATCTTATATTTTTCAACCTCCCAACTATGTCCCCACAAATGGAAGAAAGGTTGATTAGTTTCTTGCGCATAATTAAATAATGCCTTGGCCAGTTCTAGCCAACTTAAGTAAGCCGAAGGAGGAAGACGGAGCTTAATCATTTTTGGAAAGAAAACCCTTAATCTCCCGAGCGGATCCAAGCAATGCCACCAGCGTGTGTATCTTCTTCTTATCGGAAATGGATAGATCTGAAGTGTGGTTGGAGTTAAGAATGGATCAGTGGCTTTGAATTCCAGCTGCTCAACAGTTCGCGCCTCACTAAATCCTGCATCTTTAACTAGATCTCTTATCTGAGAATTTACTTCTCCACATGGATAGCAAAACTTAGTACAAGGTTTCCCTGTAATACCCTCAATCCACTTCTTTGATTCCTCAATTTCCCTTTTAGCATCGTCAATCGGTACTTTTGTAAGCCTTGGATGAGTCATCGTGTGTGCTCCAATCTCATGTTTCTGTGACAGAAGCCTGATGTCATCGTCAGTCAGCGCAGGCTTTTCGTGAGTTTGAGGAGGGGAGACATAAAATGTTCCGGTTGCACCGTACTTTTCCAGAAGCTCTGCGAGCTTTAAGTCATCCTTTCGGCCGTCGTCCCAGGAGGTGAGGAGTTGCATAGGAATAGCATATCGGTGGCTATTAATTAGAGCTAGGAAAAGGAAGTTTTTCTTACGACCTCATCCCCCCAACCCCCTTCTCCTACTTCGTGATTAAGCAGTAATACTTTGTTCAAATGGAAGTTGTATTGAGAAACAGGAGAAGGGGGCTTATAAGTAAGTTTGTTTCTTATAAGTCCCTCTCCTGAACCTAAACAGAATCAATTAATATCTCATGTCTAATTAAAATAACAGACAGAGCAGGAGAGGGGTTTGGGGTGAGGTCGGACTATGGATAAATAACCAGCGGAAACCACTCATTCTTCCCCATCAATCTCCTGATTCTATAAACGATAAATCTCAGAGCTCGGTTTCCCGATGCAGAATATCTTCTAAAGGGTTTAAGTTCTCCGCCAAAACTTAATTTAAATTTTGTAATTCCATAAAGCGGATCGGATTCGTCTTTAGTTCCACCGGACATGTTGTAGAACTTGTATCCATTTTTAATAGCATCCTGAATTATTTTCCATTGGAGTGCATTGCCTGCATAAAGATTGCGTCCCTCATCTGTTAGAACACCGCTTTTGTAATAAACTTCTTTTCCGGAATAAAAAATCAAAGCACCGCCGACGGTTTCCTCTTCAAGTTTTGCTAAGAATAATTTTATTTTCCCGGGTGCAAGTGTGTCCCATGCTTTTTGAAGTGAACTGAGTGAATTTAGATGCTGAGAGCTTAAGTGTTTCTTTTTAACAAGTTCACTTTGAATCGATCTATAAGTTTCTAAGTCATCACGTGTTCCTTCAATTACTTCAATTCCATTCTTAAAACTCTTATTAATCTGATTTCTTGTTTTTTGTTCTACTCGCTCAGAAAGCATTTTATTTTCGTCAGAAAGAAGTTCAACAATGGGAGTCCACTTGGTTGCGATTGCCGATTTATCAATGGGGGAGAGTGATTTTCCGAAGTCAGTTGAAGCATAAATTATTGTTCTTAATGATCTGATTCTAAGCATCTCCTCAATGAGTTTTTTGGCTACAGCAAGCCTAACTTCGGCATTCAGTCCGTTAGAAACCACGGGTCCTCCGCCGCCTCCGCTCTCTCCGCTTGTAATTGCCATTGATATAGGTCCGAGTTTCCATTCGAATCCTTGAAGTACTCCCACAGGCTTCCCGTCAATTTTTGCAAGCAATCGAATCGGCGTTACGCCTTTGATTGAACTCATCACTTCGCCCCATTCCCAGGTCTGATTAAACTCATGAACATGCACGGCTTCCCATTCCTCGCGAGTTGGCTCTGTGGTGATTTCCAAATTATTCATTATCTGACTCTCAAGTACTTACCAAAGGAAGTATCAATTACTTTTTCCATTCTTCGATCATATATTCCGCCAAGCCTTCCGCGGAGATTTGAGTCCCATAAAATGCGTCGCGGTTTGAAACGAAAACCATAAGTTTTTCCCATTAACTTTCCTCCTTCTGTGTTTCTGGTTTCATCGAGTGCCTGATTTGTAACCTGCGTTCTTTTTTCGAGTGCCGGATGTGTGAATACAGGAACTTCGTTCAAGTCCGTAAAGAAGCATTTCCCAAATTGATCGGGCACCAGCCCTTCTTCAAATAGAAGACGGTTTTGTGTAGCGCTTGTATTCAGCGGGAGTAGATGAATTGCTCGCTCGTAAACTTGTTTTGTAAGAGGTGACTTAAACTTTTGGTAAATAAGCTTAATTTCGGATCGTCCCTTTTGGAAAATAAAAATTTCGTTCTCGATTCTTATACCAATTGAATTTGGATATTCCCTCAAAAGGCTTTTGTGAAGATTTGTGCGTGGAGGGAAGGGTTTGGGGAGCTTCTTTAATTCGCATCCTTGCAACCCTTCGTCACAAATTTTAAGAAGCTTAAGAGAATCCTCACAAAGTGCTGCAAAAACCTTTTCACATCGTTCTATTTGTTCTTCTTCGGAAAATTCAAACCATCTGTTCCCAAGTTCGCGGAACATCTCTGCATTGGCAGAAGTTTCCTGATCAGTAAATCCGGCTCGATGCAATTCGCGATAGATGTAAGGAATTATTCTAATTGATTCCAGGAAATATCTGCACTCAAGTTCACCAGTTGCTTGGGTCTTCGCAATACTTTTTAGCGAAGGCAGAAGCCAGCTTACAAGTGCGTAATCTACTCCGAGTGCTTGATGCTCTTCTTCGGTATGTTTTGTAAGTTCAGAATCATCAAACGAGTAAGTGATGTTCCCAAGAAGCGGCTGGAAGCGCACTAGGCATGGGTCGAAATATCGCAGATTAGCTATAGTGCCTTGGCTCAGCAGGAAGTGTGAGTGATAGAAAATGTATTGCTGATCTTTTGAGTATGACTTAAGAGCAGGAATAGTCACATTCGCGTGAGGTTTAACAACTACGATTAAATCAATATCAGAGATTCCTGGCAGAGGGATTGTGCAGAAATCAACGACTTCCTCTACGCCCTCAATTTTCTTATACGTTTCTTTCGCAACCTCAAAAGTTTCATCGTAGGATGACAGAGACATTGGTTGGGGGATGTCGATGAAGTGCATGGGGGGAGATTATCTTATTTTTGGGGGGATGGCAGCAATATTTGTCAGTTTTAACAAAATCCGACCTCACCCCCAACCCCTCTCCATCGCTCGGTTGTAATAGGCGTATATGTGCTTATTTATGTTTAATGCACCCTGCTAGCGATGGAGAGGGGAGCTTCGTTTTACGAAGTCCCTTCTCGTTCCATATAAGCCCCTCTCCTTTTTCTGCGGTGTAGAATAACAAAAACAATTCTGATTCTTCTATAACTGAAACAAAAAAGGAGAGGGGCTTGGGGTGAGGTCAAGCCTTATGCCCAATCAATATCAAAAACACCATATCCAGCAGCACATCATCATCTGTAAAAGTCGCATTATATAGCTTTCTGCCCACCTCCGGCATTTCACGGTGCATTTTCATGATGATGTCCTGATTCACTTTTGGTATTCCGCTTTTTTCTATCCAGTTTTTTATGCTGGCCTGTGGCATTACGTATCTGTCCACAAAGATGTCGCTGAAGCCGGCTTTGCTTAGATAGCCTGTAAGCATTTCTTCAGAAAAAGTCAGTCTCTCCTCCTTATATTTAAACATTTCCGTGTACCAGTCTGCGATCTCTTCGCCCGGCGGGATTCCTTCCGAAACAATTATTGCTCCTCCGGGCTTCAGGATTCTAAAGCTTTCATCAACGCCATCCTGAACCTTGTCCATCAGATGATGCAGGACCAATCGGACTGTTGCTTTGTCGAACGTGTTATCTTCAAACGTCAAATCGCACATGTCAGCCAAAAGAAAAGATTCGTTTGGCATTTTATTTTTAATAGCACTTGCAAGCATATCTTCGGAGATATCTACGCCAATAACTTCTTTTACATGAGGAGCAACCAGATTAGTTACAATTCCTGTACCGCATCCCATATCAACTACTTTATCAGTCTTCTGAAAGGCCCCGGCATCCAGGAATCGCTTGGAATACTGATTGGAAGTTGCCCACTGCAATTGATTGTATTTTGCCGATCGCATTTTCCAGAAGTCCCGGATAGATTGCTTTTTTGAGATTGTGACGGTCATAAAGTTTTCCCGCCAAGTATACAGAAGGGAAGTTTGAAGGAAAGGAAAAAAGGAAAGATCCTACGGATCCGTAGGAGAGGAAAAAGGAAAAAAGAGGAAAAAGGAAAGAATCCTACGGATCCGTAGGAGAGGAAAAAGAATAATTTGACAAGCAAAAATATGTAGCTATCTTTCACGGCAATACAACCTATTTTTTAACGTTTACTTCATGGAAAATATTACAAACAAGTCGTCTACTGACATGAAAAGCTGGCAGCGCAGGATTTTTTGGTCGGTCTGGATTACATATTTTGCGTTCTACTTGTGCCGCTACAACATGCCCATGGCCAAAACAACTCTGAGCAATACATTTGCATGGAGTGCCGAGGATATTGGAATTATTTTTACAAGTCTGCTTGCAATGTATGCAATCGGGCAGTTTGTAAACGGGCAATTGGCTGACCGGTTCGGCAGCCGCAAGGTCGCAAGTTTCGGGATTCTGGGTTCAGTAATAATGAATCTTGCGGTTTTCGTTCTGGTTCTATTGGCATTGCCTGATGCAACAAATTCAAGGCAGATTTTGCTGCTGCTTGCTGTTTTCTGGGGAGCCAATGGATTTTTCCAGTCCATGGGCTGGTCTTCGATGGTACGTATAATGGCTCATTGGTATCCATCGAAACGGCGTGGCAAGATAATGGGCCTGATGGGTACTTGCTACCAATTTGGTGGTGCGTTTTCCTGGCTTCTTGCTTTTTTCCTGACGGGATATTTTGTTAATGCAATGGGTGGAGACTGGCGTAGTGTGTTCCTGGTACCGGCGGTACTTTTTGCAATAGCCGGAATATTCTTTTTTATTCGGATTCGCAATTATCCCACTGATGTAGGATTGCCTGCCGTTGATTCTGATGAACATTGCGAGTCATCTATGCATGGTTCGCACCGCAGCATTCGAAAAAATATTATAAAAACACTCAAGAATCCGTATATATGGATTGTAGCATTAGCTTTTTTCCTTTTAGACATGAATAGATATGGGTTTGTAAACTGGCTGCCGGCATTTCTGGATGATCAGGCCGGAGAACATGCTCCCACTTTGATTGCTAATTTTAAGGAAGTGATGAAGCGTATCATTCATCCTTTGGCAGGATCAGTGGGCGCTATTACCGCAGGTTGGGCAACTGACAGGTTTTTTGGCGGAAGGCGGGCTCCGGTTATTGTAATATTGATGATTGCTCTCGGGTTATCTTCGATTGTCTTCCCGTATATCGATCATGCAAATACCTGGCTTGTGATTGTTGTGGTGGCGTTGGTTGGATTCTGCACATATGGTCCGCACATTCTCATGGTTGGTCATGCAGCGCAGGACTTTGGAAAAAAAGAAGGTTCTGCTGGTGCAACCGGGTTTATAGATGGAATGGGTTATATTGGAGCTAGTCTTGCTGGGTGGGGTGCTGGCCGGATGATTGATACCAGTGGTTATGAAATCACTTTTATAACATTTGGATCAGCTGCCCTGTTGGGAGCAGTGCTTATTGCTTTTCTTTGGAAGGTAGGACCAGCTATTGATTAGTAGGGGGGGGGAGTGGTCAAAGGTCAAAGGTCGAAAGTTTGGTCGAAGGTCGAAAGTCGAAAGTCCTTTGACCTTGGACTTTTGACCCATCTTTAGACTTTAGACTTTCGACTCAATTTATGCACTACCAACCAATTCACCTTGATAGCCCCGAACCATCGTTATAGCTTTCATATAATCCTGCGGCGTATCCATCTCAATCCACTTCTCGGTGTGCAGACTGCATTTAATCGGGTGCCCGATGTTTTTAAGATGCTGAATAAAATCAGTAAGATATGCTTTTCTCCATTCTTTGGCCTGCACAAATGGTTCCAGCGGATCAAGTGAACTTTCGAGTTTCTCGAACTCTTCACGGAAAATTTGTGCTCCCCGTTTTGTAAGACGCATAACCCCAAGGAATTCACCGGGGCTGGATTCATCAAGGTGTTTCCCGATCTCTACTATAAATCCGGAATCATCGTGCACCGCATTTTCAGCTTCGCTAAGTGGATGAAGTGTTCTTCCTTCGTATCCTTTTTTCCAATTTGTATCTACGGATACCACAAAGTCCCCAGGGGTTTTGATAAGCTCACTCACAACCGTCGGGTTGTACCAGATGTCTGAGTAGGAGATAATCAAATCACCATCAAACTCCTCACGCGCTTTCATTAGAGAATGAAGAATATTATTATTCTCATAATCTTCATTCATGTAGTAACGCAGATTAGTATTGGTAAATTTATCCGCCTCATAACCACGAACAACGGAGATCCGGTCAATTCCATGAGGCTTTAGATTTTCTATGATGTAATCAAGTGCGGTCTTATCCCCGAGGGGCAGGAGGCACTTTGGAAGATCGTTTGTATGGGGATTTAAGCGGCTTCCTTTTCCCGCTGCAATAATAATAGCTTTCATTAGGCATAATATAGTAATGGCATATTGTTTTCACAAGTTAAAAAGGGCCAAATATTCTTCGGTTTGTCTCTCGAGCGAGAAATCGGATTTGAGTCTTTCTTTGCCTGCCTCTCCCATCTTGTTTGCAAGCTCATCATCTTTGAGCAGGGTCAGAAGAGCATTTGTAAACTGATCTTGCTCAAGTGGATTTCTGATGAATCCTGTAATTCCATCTACAACAACTTCAGGCGTTCCTCCATATATTGTTCCTACAACCGGTTTGTCTGCCGCCATAGCTTCAATGTTAGCCGAGGGAAAGACATCTAGGCATAGCGAGGGGTTGGCGATTACATCAGCTGAGCAATTAGCGAGCCTCATTTCTCTCTGATCAAGCCATCCGGGATTAAAAATATGCTTCTGTAGCCGAGGTTCACCTGTGGTGAGCCTTGTCGAACCATGAACCTCGGCTGCGGTCATTATTCCATCCCACCTACGTGTTTCACCTGCAACGAATAGGAGCACTCCGGGAATTTCTTTTCTAATCTCATTGAGTGCCTTTAATAGTGGTATTGCGCCTTTATCAATACTAAGTCTTCCGCCAAATAAAATTACTTTCCGGTCCAAAAGATTATATTTGGTTTTGAACATATCAATCTCGTCTTTGGAAAATTCAAAGTCTCTTGCATCAATTCCATTGTGAATGACTTCAACGTTTTTAAATCCATGGAATTTGAGTGCTTCTGACAAAGCAGTACTCGGGGAAATTACTTTAGATACATTTTTATTGATAATATTTCTAATTCTAAAGTTTCTGAAAGGATTGTATTGGAGTTCTGCGCTCCTCCAATGGTCAGCTAACGTCAATTTATAATTTTTCCCACCTGAGCGTAAAAATCTTTTTGAATTAAGTCGGGCGAAAGAAAAGCTCATTACGTCGTGAGTTGTAAGAAAAACTTTAGGAGTATGTTTACGAGCTATTACTAATGATTTGTAAGTTAAATAATGATGAATGTTATGAGCATGAACGATGTCAGGTTTTAAATTACTAATCTCTGCTTCAAGCATCTTAGAAACTTGTTTTATGCCAAGGCACTTCCATTGCCTGAGTGATGTTCTATAAGAAATAGGAAGACTGATCACTTTGCCGTTGCGGATTATCTCTGGCGAAACAGAAGTTCTATGCGAAGTGATTACTGATGTTTTGTGGTCTTTGGATTCATATCCCTCAATAAGTCCTTCCATGATGTTTATAACACTCGAGGCATCGTTTGGGGGGAAGCCGTCGTTTAGAAGGAGGATGTGCATGGGGGGTAGATTATAGGTTATAGATGTTAGGTTCTAGGAGGTTTGGGTGCTTTTTCTGACCTCATCCTTATCCGACCTCACCCCAAACCCCTCTCCTACTTCGCTATTGATCATCCTAGGTTTAATTTTATTATTGACATAATTAAGCAACAGGAGAGGGGCTTCCCCCTTCTCCTGTTAATCATATTTGTTTTGAATTCAAATAAGTTTAATTTCTTCATTTGCGTAGTAGGAGAAGGGGGTTAGGGGGATGAGGTCAGGGTAGAGACAAGTCCAAAGAAAAACCGGTCTACCCACAGGGGCACACCGGCTTTCACTCAATCATTTGTCTCCCCAGCCCCTAGCCGAACCAGCCTTTCTTCGCGAAGGAATTCAGTGCTTCTTCTTCGGTTTTGTAGATGCTGTAAATTTTGTTCATCCGTGTAATCTCGAATATTTCCATGATTGAGGGGCAGATGCAGCAGAGTTTCAGGGTTTTCTTGACTCCTAGGCAGCCTTTTCTTAAGACATAGTTCATCTTACTGAAAAGGGCTGATGACGCGAAAGTAACTCCGTGGTAGCTTAGCAAAACTTTGCTGGAGTCTCCTTCTACAATTTCTTGGAACTCTCGACCGATCTGAGCGATAACAACGTCGCTCAAGATCTTTGGGCCTGGAAGCTCGATGACAAGAACGTCATCCTTCGTTTCGGTACGCAACTCGGGCATTAGTTCAATCCTCCATTAGAATGATCAAGTGTTTTGGAGGCACGCGCCTCCGTGCGTTTCTATGGGCGTTTATCTCATCAAGTGGCAAAAGAGTCAATCGTTTAGTGATAAAAGTTCCCCTCATTTTCTCAACAAAAAACATGCAAGATTGGCTAATTAATGCTTAAATACCGGTCATATGCCATACGTTGGTGATCAGACTCAGCAAGCCTTATTCAAAGGAAAAACGATTCATACCGAGACTAAAAAATGGGGTGAGGAGCATTGGATTGTGAATAAGGAATATTGCGGTAAAAAGCTTATTTTAAAGAAAAATCGGCGTTGCAGTATGCATACTCATGAGCTTAAGGATGAAGTTTTTTATATCCAAAAAGGCAAGGTTTTGATGGAAATTGGAGAAGAAAAAAATGTGATGGAGCCGGGTGATTTCATTCACATTTCTCCCAAAACCCCGCACAGATTTACAGGCATTGAGGACAGTGAGATTTTTGAGTTTTCAACGAACCATCAGGAAGATGATAGTTACAGGACGGAGTTTTCCGGGCATATAGATCAGGATAAGTTCGCGCGCCAGGAAAAGTTAGTTCACTCATTCCTGAATACTCCGGTTTTAATAGTTGGGGATGTAATGCTTGATACTTATATCCGCGGATCAGTTGATCGAATATCTCCCGAAGCACCAATTCCTGTTTTGCATGCTTCATCACGCAATTCACTTCCAGGTGGAGCTGCGAATGCTGCACTTAATGTTGCTTCGCTTGGAGGAAGAGCGACTTTAATTGGAGTGCGGGGTGCGGATAGTGCAGGTGATGAACTAGAAAGACTTCTTAAAGATCGCGGAGTCAAAACTTGTTTAATAAAAGATCGTTCACGTTCTACAACAGAGAAGCAAAGACTAATGGGAACCAAAACGCATCAACTTGTTCGTGTGGACTTCGAAGATAACTCTCCTGTTTCTTCTCCGATTGAAAAGAGAATTACAGAAAAAGTTGAGATGGAGATTAAAGATAACAAATCGATTTTGCTTTCCGATTATGCGAAGGGAATATTTGGACAAAAGACATTAAAGAATTGTATTTCAATTGCTAAGAAGAATGGAAAGTTCTCTATCTTAGATCCCAAGCCCAAAGATGCATCTTATTTGAGAAATGCAATAGGAGTTAATCTGATTTCTCCAAACAAGAAAGAAAGTTTCTTACTGGATGGTTTCACAAGTTCGTCAATTGAGGATACGGCCAAGAATTTAGCAGGCAAACTAAAAACGGATGTACTTCTTACGCTTGGAGGGGATGGAATGATGTTGTCTCCATGCAAGGGAAAACTTTCCTCATTTCCTACAATTGCACAGGATGTCGCTGATGTTACTGGAGCAGGAGACACTGTTAGTGCAGTTATTGCATTGGCTGTTGCAGCAGGTGGGGAACTTAGTGACGCAATCGATCTTGCAAACCATGCGGCTGGAGTTGCTGTTTCCAAAGCAGGTGCTGCAACTGTTAGTCCGGATGAATTACTTGGCTCTCTATGAAATATCTTTTATTGGATCGGGATGGAACAATTAATATAGATAAAGATTATCTTTATGATCCTGATGATTTAAAATTTTGCCCGGAAGCAGTAGAAGGTCTAAAGCGTTTGCAGGATTCAGGTGTGAGGTTTTTTATTGTCACGAATCAATCGG
>CAZYBL010000022.1:0-13591 GCA_964645805.1 uncultured Candidatus Peribacteria bacterium
CGTCAGTTGATGCAACTAGAGTTCCATCGTTAATAGCAACCTCACTTATAGGTCCATCCGGTTGTCCGGCGTGGACAATTTGCCAGTATCTACTTAGCGATTGGAACTCCTGCTGATCACTATCACGACTCTTAAAGTCCTGCATCAAATAAAATGCGCCTGTGTTTTGCTCATAAATCCTAAGAGCTTCCGATAACGCTTCGCTTGCAGTAGGTAATTTAATTCCTGTTTCAATCTGAAGTTCTGCAATTTTTCTGTGTCCACTCCAGATTAAAATTTCATTCTCAACCTTCTCCAAAGCTTCCTGCTGATCTCCACCTCTTTGGGATACAAAGTAAACATCAACAGCTTGTTTTAGAATTCTTCCCACCGCCCCCTTGTAAACATGCGCGCAATTCCAAAGTGCACCGAGCGCATCATTTCTCATTCTGATCATCTGATCATTAGTCAGATCTCTCATATCCGGATACTTAGCGAAATATGCCTCATCTAATTCCTCTCTGGATACATCAAACTTAGAAAGCCGTGTAAGTTCATTCTCCTGAAATTCCCTCAGCTTAGGATAATCATCCATGTTAAGAGTCTTTAGATCAGTCTGGCTCGCAAATACATTTACAGTTCCTGTCGCCTGCGTTACATCTTCGGCAAGTTCCATAACAGAATGGCTTCCTCTGGTCATCATTCCAATTACTTGCGGCTCGGCATTCCATCTATCATCAGCCTCGGTCAGAGACAAGTTTTCTCCATCCCACTTCATTGTCACGGTGTCTAAAACGATTCCCTTGGGATTACTAAGATAAACATTGTAATGACCGGAGCTGTTTGCTTTTCCATTGAAAAAGAGTTGTGCCATCACGAGTTCGGTTCCGTCATCATTCTCAATAACTCTATTGGACATAATCCCGCCTCCTTCGATTTGCAAACGAACATCGTCATAAGGAGTTGATGCTGCTGCGACGATTGCTGTGCCGTTGATTGAAGCAATTTGAATATCTGGAACAATCGGATGTCTTTTTATTAAACCAGTCTCCAGATCTTCCCACTCCGACTGATCGCTTGCCACTCTGCCACTTCCAAGTACAGTTACCTGATCGAGCAAATTCTCGTCATGATCAAGCATTTCCAGTTGGTACCCCTTTCCTTTGTCATACATCTGATTACCCATATGAATTTCTGCAACATCCAGATGCACTCTGCTATCCGCTTCTCCGCCGACATGCTTCATGACCCTCTGCCATGTGTTAGTTCCGTCTTTGATTCTGAATGTAACTTCATCCAAATTTGTTCTATATCGAATAGGTATGGAGTTTCCTGCTGAGCCTACTGTGTTGTTTACAAACATTGAGGAGTAGGGGATTGATTCACGCAGATCTTCCTGAGCTTCATGTAAAGAGGCATTGTGTGTTTCGAGTTTATCATTTTGATTTTCAGAATGCGCAGTTAATTCTTCGAATTGTATTTGCAGTAATGCCAATTCTTTTTCTAAGGTTTCTTTATCTGCACCTTCTCCTATAGAAAGCGTATGCCAGGCAGCACGGATTCCTCTGTATGGATTGCCATGTGATGTTCCAAATGTCTGTTTTGATTCTTCCAATACACCGTGATCGGGATGAAAAAGCTGCATGTTCGGATAGGCCCATAGCCCGGGAACTCTAGGGATGTTAAATATCATTCTTGTGGCGTTCGTATTAACTTCCATCGACATGTAGACTCTTCCTCTGTTAGCGACCTGAACAAGTGTTCCTTCAGGTATATTTTTGTAGTTCATGTACACTCTGCGGCTAAATGGTCTTGCCCAGAATGATACTGAACCTGGTTCTTGTCCTTTTTCTATTTTGCCTTCAAGATCAGCAATCGACTTTTCGAGATCGGAAATGCTGTTTGTGGAGTCCTCGATTGCCTTCAAAGTACTTTCAACAATTGCCTCGGCATCAGTTCTTTCCTTTGCGAGTTCCAATTGGTATGCAAGTAGATCGTGGGTTTCAAGCGAATACACATCGATTTCTGTTTGAGATATGTTTTGCTGTTCGTTGTTGGTATTTAATGTGTCAGAAACCTCAGTTGCTAGAGAGTTCTGTTCTGTTTGTATTAAATCCCCGGATAAAAGCGGGTTGGCATTAAGCATCTCGCGATTTTCCAGGGGTTCTATGGCGGGTCTAAATCTGTAAGGCTCACGCGACTTAGACATAAATAGTGGGGGAAATAATAAAAATCTCCTCGGGCTTTGAGAAGTAAGATTATGTAACCTCAGGTTAGGCAACGATTAAACCCATTCTCAAAAAAAAGTTTGGGGTGGGGTTACTTTTTCTTTTGAACTAGGGATGAAAGACGTTCCCCCGGGTGGGGGGACAGATAATTAAAAATTGACAGCTAAGAACAATTGTCAATGAAGAAGTAACAAATATTATTACATAAATTATTCTTTTGCATCAGATTCTCTAGCACCATAAATAATTGCTCCAAGCTTGTCGGCTACGCGGTCTTTCAGAGTTTTTACCTCTTCGGCAGCTTGAGTGGAAAGTGCACCTTCCAATGCCTCCATTGCTGATACTACTTTGCCTTGTAAAGTAATTAGTTCCAAAGTTTTAGCGTCAGCTTTAAGGGAATTCAGAGATCGATTTGCAAGAAAATTCCTTGCTAGTTCAACAAGATGGCGTGCATCTTTAATGGAATCGCCTGTCAAACCGTCTGTTTGATAAGTGATTACTCCAAGGGTATTTAAGGATTGCCACAGATTTGGCATTGTCTGATCTTTAGGGCCAAAGCAAGGCTCATCTGCCGCAAGTATCTGTTCGACTGCACCTGCATTGTGTTCAAGCATTTTTAAGGCTTCTGTATCTAATTCCTGCTTTTTTGATGTTTCGGTTTCATCATGTGTTTCAGTCATGCAGTATTGGTAAAAAAATAGTATTGAATTGTATTTTTATAGCTTTTTTTGTCAATTAGTTTCTTTAGAAACCTTGAATATTTTGTATTGTCGATTTGACTACAATTAAAATTTGAACAACAATATCCACATGAACGCTAAAAGAGATGTTTTAAGGCCTGAAATTCCAAGCAGTGTTCCGGACATTTTCAGGGAACTCCCCGATGATGTTTACAAACGGCACGATTATGTTCGTTTAGCAGCTAAGGCCAGGGTTGGAGGAATTGGAGGGGACGATTTGAGTCAAGATGAGATAGATGGTGTATTTAATTTAGCTCTTGTTAATGTTCCAGAGGGAAGAGAAGATATTAAAGAAAAGCTTACAGAGTTTCGTCGTGTTGTGAGTTCATCTGTTTCTATACAAATGAGATATTCAGGTGTGGCTTTTCCGCCTACTTTGGGGCAAACTACTCCCGATGTTATGGCCGTTTAATAATCGGAAGGCTTCGTTACTTGAAGCCACAGATAAAGAACAGAAAGAAGCTGTAGAGAGCTTGATATCTCAGGGAACTCTGCAAAGTGGTTATTACCTTATGCTTTTCCTGGCGACCATGATCGTAACGCCTGGATTACTTATTGATAATGTCGCAGTCATAATCGGAGGAATGATATTGGCTCCGCTAATTGTTCCAATACTTTCCTTATCGTTGTCGTTGGTTTCGGGTAATGCGAGGGGGATGCTTAGATCTCTTAAGATATTAGTTATTTCGATAATCCTTGTAATTGTTACTGCCGCAATTCTAACTGCAGTCCTATCCAAAACTTATACTGAACCTTCTAGTGTTATGCAGGATCAAATTAGTCCGGGTATTTATATCTTTATTGCATTCTGCAGCGGTGTTGCTGGTGCGTTTGCTTTTGTTAAGAAGAACTTAGCTCAGGCAATTGCAGGAGTTGCGGTAACGGTTTCTTTACTGCCTCCTATTTGCGCAATTGGAATTGGATTTGCTCTTGCTAACAATGCAATGGTTAAAAACTCGTCTGTACTGCTTCTTGCAAACTTTATAGGAATGTGCATGGCTGCGTTCCTTGTATTCTGGATACTTGGATTCCTTGATGCTGGGAAGGATGAAGAGAAGGCGTTGAAGAAAGCTCAGAAGGAGTAGCGACCTCATCCCCCAACCCCCTTCTCCTGCTTCGCACTTGAACAACACGCGTTTTTTTATCAAATTAAAAACCGATTAGCAGGAGAAGGGGGTTTGTTAAAAAAGCCCCTCTCCTGGGCAGTCACAGAATAAGTCAAAATTTGATACATTCTTGAAATCGATGATGAAGCAGGAGAGGGGTTTGGGGTGAGGTCATTAATAACGGGCAGCCGTCCATTTGGGCAGCTGCCCTTACCTCTCTGCTTGCTTGGATATTTCTTGTCATCCCTGACTCTTTTTGTTTTTGTTTGTAACCCGAATTCTCGGGTATCGGACTTCCAATGTTAGAACCCCGGAAGCAGAGCATTTTTTGTGTTTGTTCGCCCCGCAGAGCGGGACATGCAGGGAGGGGAGAGAAGTGACTAAAACGTAAGAATGAAACATCCATACGCCCAGGAACTAGTCCCGGGAAAAGGACCTAGCCGCATGAGGATGCTGAGCGAGAAGCCTGGCAAGCCATACTATACTAGGCGTCACTTCTCGCCTCTCTCTACACATGATGATGTTATGGAGCGAACAGATTATTATATCATTATTAATAGATATAGACAATTACTAAATTTTGCGTTGTTTGAACAATTAGATCGAATAATTAAATGGCTGAATGGCTGAATGGTTGCTAAAGAGACACGTAATTTGCTATTCGCTTGCGAGCCATTCAACCATTCAACCATTTAGCCATTTACTATAAACTTAAAACAAATGACTCAGGATCAAGGAAAACTTGTATTAATCATCGGCCCAAGCGGAGTAGGAAAAAGCGTAATTCTAAAAGCTCTCAAGAAACGCCATCCGGATATTCATTTCCCGCGCTCAGCTACGACACGAAAAAGAAGAAAAGGGGAAGGAGATGAGCTATATAGATTTGTGAGCGAAGAAGAATTCGATCAGCTGATTGAAGATGGTGAGATTTTGGAATGGGCGGTTGTACATGGTGGTGCGAGATATGGGACTCTTGCAGACGAAATAATTCCTCAAATTGAATCCGGCAAAGTTGTAGTCAGAGAAGTAGATGTTCAAGGGTTTGATTCCATTTCGAACCATCAATTCTTCCGTGGAGATAGTGCTCCCTATAAACTTGAGACACTCTTTATTCTTCCAGAGAGTAAGGAAGTCTTGATTGAAAGGATTAAAGAACGCGCTCCAATATCAGATGAGGAGCTAAAAAGAAGAATTGCCAGTATGGAAAGGGAGATGACTTATGCAGATTTGTGTACTTTTACAGTTGTTAACAGACAGGGGGATTTGGAGAGGGCTGTTCAGGAAATTGAATCCATCTTATTGTTATAGATGAAGTTTAACAATTAACAGTTAACAATTGACACGGCCCTCCGGGCCTTTTGACAGTTGACTACAAAAGTTGTTAATTGTTAATTGTCAAAAGCCCCCGGTTTACCGGGGGCGTGTTAATTGTTTTTAACGAAAAATCAATCAATAGCCTTGATTATCGAAATAATACCTATAGCATCCCCCCAATGCCTCGTCCTAAGGTTGCACTGCTATACGTCGGCGGTTCGATTGGAATGAAGGTTAATCAGAAGACCAATCGAATAGAACCTATAGAATCTCTTTCCGAGATCCATAGATTCTTGCCCGAATTACAGCGTGAGGTGTCGCTCACATTTTTCTCCATGGCCAACGTAGGATCATCTGATGTCACACCTGCAGTTTGGAGCGAGCTTGCAAACAAGATCAATGAATTATATGAAGAGTATGAAGGATTTGTGATTGTGCATGGTACAAACACAATGGGATACACGGCTGCTGCTCTTAGTTTTGCTTTGCAGGGATTAAGTAAACCTGTTGTATTAACTGGCGCGATTCATCCGATTAATGACATAGCAGGAGACGGGCGAATGAATTTAATTTATGCGATTCGTACAGCTCAGCTAGATATAGCCGAAGTATGTGTTGTTCTTGGACCAAGAGTGCTTAGGGGTAGCCGAGTTAAAAAAGTCGATCAGTCTTTGTTCAAGACTTTTGATACATTAACTATGCCAGCACTGGCAGAATTTAACTTGGGAGTACACTTATCTCTGGACAGATTTGTAAGGCGTAAGAGAACTCTTAAATGTTCTCCAACATTTGATCCGAATATCAGAATCATTACAGTATTTCCAGGTATCACAGAACAAATTGGTTTAGAAGCGGTTCTAAATTCAAAACCTAGTGGAATAGTCCTTAGAACTTATGGACCTGGGATGATCCCCAGAGACATGTTTGACTGGTTAAGGGAGGTAACTAATGCAAAGATTCCGGTGCTAACAACATCGCAAGCTGTGCGTGGGCAAGTGGATCTTCAACGCTATAGGAAGCAGTTGGTTCTAGAGAGGTTGGGTATAATCTCGGGAAGTAATATGACTTTTGAGTGTGCCTCCACAAAACTTATGTGGGCTCTTACGCAAACAAAGAGTCCTTCACGTATAAGGGAGATTTTGGAAAAGAGTTTGGTAGGAGAGTTGGATGAAGTTTAATCTTCGTCAGACTCAGATTCTTCTTCTGGATTTTCCTCCTCCTGCTCCTCCTCTTTTTCATCAAGAAGTTTTTTACCAATTATGGAACCTATAGCGCTTCCGATAACCATACCTGCGACAAGTCTCTCAAGAGCTTTCTTTGCAGGGCTTGCCGGCTTCTTCCTTTTCTTAAATGGCCACATCTTTATTATTATAGCGTAGGGTGATGTTTATTTGTAGGGGGTTTAAAAGCTATATTTTGTTGTTTTAGGGCGTAAAACAGGTAAACACGCATGTAAAGATACACCCTCCCCCCTGGGGTGGGTTATCCTTGGGTGGGTGGGCTGGCGACTCATAATGTGCTGTGACCGAAACCATGTCAATATAATCTCAAAAAAAACTTCGAGGCACTCCTACTTTTCCGCTTACCTTAGGGCTCCTCTAAGTTCCCCCTAAGGTAGGAACACTATTTATTACCACCTAAAACTCCACCTCTGGAAAGCTCCTCAAATAATCCAGAACAATATTTTTTATTTCTACCAACTTCTCCTCACTTCTAGCCTCTAGACAAATAGAAATCTTCGGTGAAGTATTGCTTTGTCTGATTCCTGCCCAGGCTCCATCTCCAAAATCAATCCTAGCACCATCCATAGTGTTTACAGGATAGTCTTTCTGAAAGTGCTCGATAGTCTCGTTAACGATTCTTGTTTTATGATCGTCAGAGCACTTAGGTCGAATTTCTGGTACTTGATAAACTTTTGGATATGCTGCAAACAACTCAGATAAAGTTTTTCCCGAGCTAGATAATATCTTGAGCACCTGAAGTACAGCGAAGAAAGCGTCATCGTATCCGAAGTAGTCTTCTCCTAAGAAAAAGTGGCCCGATTGCTCTCCTCCAAGTTTTGATTTTTGGTTGTGCATTTCATTCTCCACAATTGAATGTCCTACTGCACACATGATTGGTTTACCTCCCCACTTCTTAATCTCGGATTCTAGAATTCCAGTACAGCTAACTGTAAAAATAATCGAAGCGCCAGGATTTCTTTTTAGGTGATCTTCGGAAAGAAGCAGAAGAATTTCATCACATGTTCTAAACTGCCCTTTTTCATCGATTATACCTACTCTGTCTCCATCTCCGTCAAAAGCGATTCCAATGTCAGCTCCTTTATTGAGTACTAATCCTTTGAGTTCCTCAAGAGTTTCTATTTGTGCAGGATCTGCAATGTGATTGGGGAAAGTACCGTCCGGTTCTTCGTAAATCTCTGATACATCGCAACCTATGTTCCTGAATATCTTTCCATAGGTTGGTCCAGCAACCCCGTTTCCATAGTCAACAACTATTTTTAAATTATTTCCTACGCCTGCGAATTTTTCAGATAGCATTTTGACGTAAGGAGTAGTTGAATCGATAGCTTCAACTTTGCCTTCGCCATATAAGAAGTCCTGTTTTTGAATTCTTTCAAGTAGGTATTGAATATCATCGCCTGCAAAGGCCATTGCTTCCCTTAGCTGCAATTTAACACCGTTGTATTCAGCTTCATTATGGCTCCCTGTAACTTGCGCGCTTCCATCCAAATTTTTTGTATAGATTGTAAAGTAACTGATTGGGCTTGGTGTTTGTCCGATTGCATAAACATGACACCCGGACTTAACCAAACCATCTATCAATCCTTTTTCGAGTTGGGGACTATGTGTTCTCATGTCACGACCAACAGCAATTGTTGGATGATCTTTTTCATATCTTTCACGGAGTATAGATCCGTAAGCAAGTCCTATTAGCTCATAAAGTTCAACATCAATCTGGTCCGGATATGTGCCTCGGATGTCGTATGCTCGGAAGATTCGGGGATTAATAGTCATGGTGGTTGATGGATTCATTGTGCACTATCTTATGGATTATTATGGACTATGCAATAAATCAGTTATGTATTTTAGTCAAAGGTCAAAGGACTTTAGACTTTCGACCTTGGACCAAACATTCGACTTTCGACCTTCGACAGTTTTAAATTTACACAAGGAACACCATAGCAATTGCCATTGACGCAAGTATCACAATCAATCCAATCGCGACTCTGATTACAATTCCCTTTGCTCTTTGATACTGATCATCCTTTCCAATGTTCACAATCATCAGGAAGCCGGCGAATATTAGAATAGCTACGGCAATCAGAGTTACAAAGCCCATTGCCCATCTTATGTAGTATCTGAAGGCTTCGATTATTGGATCAGGACTATGTGTGACTATTAAGGCATCTACGAATTCACCCTTTGCGACAATCAGGAACAATCCGATCATAATTGAAATAACTGTTCTCTTTAGGTGTGTTAGACCATCGCTGCCACCCCAGTTAAGAACAGTTCTGATACCACTAACAATAATCATAATAACTGCAATTACTGCTATAGGTTCTTCGATAAAATCTATGATTCCCAAAAACTGAGTTTGAATCATATTTGCCGAAACTTCAGGGTCAGAAAGGATGTTGGTGGCTGAGTCCTGGAACAACGCCTGTGAAATTGGATCTGCAATAAAAATTAAAACTATAGCAATCAAGGCCGATACAATTTGCTTTTTAAACTCACCAAGTTCGCCTTCGCTTTGTTCAACTATAAGTAGTAACGCAGCTCTTGCAATCACAATCAGGGCAATTCCCTTAATCAGAAGTCCCAATCCAAATGAGCTTACTAAATCTCTGATAATTGCATTAAAAGTAAAAGCGCTTGGTGTCCAACCACCACTGCTTACAACATTTGGAACATTTGCAGCTGAGGGAGGTACGTATTGTGCGCCTACCAGCTCAGGGAATGAGCATAGAATTGCAAGGCCTAAAGCATAATAGATATTGTTTTTCATTTAAGTTATAAACGCTCTTACTAATGCGTAAGATATCCAAACCACAACCAGAGAAATAATTCCCGCAATGATAAGTTTCTTTCCTTTATCTTTAAGATCGTCATTAACAGATGCGACGAGCATTATACCTCCAATAATCATTGCTACGACTGCCAGGAATCCGAAAATTGTTGCAAGGAATCTGCTGATACCAGCCATTTCTGTTGAGACCTGACCCATACCAGTTCCGGGGATAAACGCATCAACTACAGTGTCTACAAGTGTAACAACTACTGCTCCTATCAATCCTTCGATAAATCTTTTTCTCGCAGCACTTGATTGGCTTTCGTCTTGAGCAATTATCAACCTGATTCCTTGGAATGTAATTGTTACTATTAGTGCGATTCCAACAAGTCCGACTATGAATGTTTTTACTGGTGCGAGAACAGAAGTTTCTATGGCAGTTCCGGCTCGAATAACTCCCCAACTTGTGAAACTACTTGCGATTACCTGAGATCCTACGACCAACACAGTTCCAAATATTGCAAACACAATTGCTTTTCGTGTTTCGGTCTGAGCATTCTCATCAGCTGTAGATACAAGGAGCTTAACGCCATAATAAATAAACATTGCGAACATGAATGCTCCAAATGCACCAGTTGCAGTGAGAGCTAAACCGGAAATTGGTACGTTTAAATCAGAATGGCATGCTAATTGTGACGACTCACATGCATCCGTCCATGTAGTTGCGATGGCATTTGCAGTGGATGGAATAAGTGCGAGAGTGATACCTGTGGCGATTTCTGTTAGTCGCATAATTGTTAGTTAATCGTATTATTATAACAAAAAATGCTTCTGAGGGCTTGTGTGGGGAGTTGACAATATTATAAATGGTTGAATGGCTGAATGGTTGAATGGTTGAATGGTTCGCTAGCGAGTATTTAGCTTAGAGTCTCTTTAGTAACCATTTAGCCATTTAACCATTTAGCCATTTATTTGTTATAATCACATCATGCAAATTCAATCTGATATTCAATCAAAGCCAATTCCATTATCATCCTCAGTCGAATCTCAAGTATATGGTTTGTTTGCCTTGGCAATGGCAATAACCGCTGTGGGAGTTTTTGTAGGAATGCAATATGCTGTTGTATTGCTAAGTTCAGGGATCCACATGGTTCTTCTGATCGCTGAACTTGCTTTGATATTCACAGCTCGTCTTTGGATGGACAAGACGCCATTAAACTACATTCTATTTGCAACCTTTCCATTCCTATCCGGATTCACAATCACACCATACATACTTTATGTGCTTGCGGGGTATGTAAATGGAGCATCGATTCTTTTAAACGCATTCGGAGCAACCGCTTTTATGGCACTAGCTGCAGCTGTGTTTGCAAGGACTACAAGTATGAATCTTTCGATTTTCGCGAGAGCATTATTCATGGGACTAATAGGTCTGATACTTCTTGGCATTGCACAGATATTTATCCCAGCACTTCAGACGACTCAGTTTGAATTGATGCTTTCTGGAGCAGGAATAGTAATATTCGCAGTCTTCACAGCATATGACCTCCAAAGAATTTCGCATCTATCCAGGCAAGGAGCCAATCCATTCATACTCGCTCTGAGCTTGTATTTAGATATATTTAATCTGTTTTTGTTTATCTTGAGGTTTATGTTGGTGTTGGCGGGAGATCGACGTTGAGGTTGATTGGTTTTTTGTTTTTGGTTTTTAGTTATCTCAATACTTGATTCTACATCGAATACTTAACCAAAAACTAAAAACTAAAAACTAGAAACTTTACGAGTTTTTCCTTTACTTAATACAAATGTCTGATTATCCTTCAGCGGATGGCAAAGAGGCCTACGCCAAAGAAAAGGCGAGAAAAGTCACGCGGACGCACTCAGTATAGTGTGTATGAGGCGAGGCAGATTAAGAAATTGACTGATAAGCAAAACTCACCATTTGCGGTTGCAGCTGAGCCGAAGAATAAAGATAAGAAGGCGCTGAAGGGGGTGACCAGAATAAAAGCCTAAAAGAATTGATAATTGATAATTGATAATTGATAATTACTTTAGAATTCTCAATTCTCAATTCTCAATTAATCCTTATGCCCAGAAAACGCCACCTATCCAGAATTGCTGTTGTACAAACTCTCTTTGAGATGGAAAGAAGAGAGGTGGAGCCTTTGGAATCGCTTGAAAGAAATATCGAAGAACTCGGAGAGGTGGATAATGATTTTGCTTTGCAGCTTCTTGATGGAGTTATAGAAAAGCGTTCCAGGATTACTTCATCTATAGAAGACAATGCACCGGAGTGGTCGTTTGATCGTATGGATCCAATTGCACGTTGCGTCCTTCTGGTTGGAGCCTTCGAGCTTCTGTTTAATAAAGACGCTCCTCCTGCTGTGGTTATGGATGAGTCGATTGAAATTGCTAAAGAGTATGGGACGGAGGAGACGGGGAAGTTTGTTAATGGAGTGTTAAACGCTATGGCAAACAACAATTAACAATTAACCATTAACAATTAACAAATTTACCAAAATTTCTACTGCGCTACTGCGCTACTGCGCTATAATAGAATCATGCCGGCCAGCGCGTTCATTAATTTGGAGAAAACCATAGGCGTAATCTTCAAAAACAAGGATCTAATTGTCCAAGCGCTAACTCATAGTAGTGCGGTCAGGGGCAAGAGGTCACAAGGACACAATGAGCGCTTTGAGTTTCTTGGTGATGCAGTTCTTGAGCTTGTTGCAACTGAATATCTCTTCCAATACTACGACAAATCAGAAGGCGAACTTACTAATTGGCGAGCGGCATTGGTTAAAGGTGAGCATCTGGCTAAGGTTGCTAATGAGATTAAGCTAGGTGATTACATTCATATGAGCAGAGGTGAAGAAGCGAGTGGAGGAAGAGAGAAGATCTCGACTCTGGCAAATACTTTGGAAGCTTTGATCGGAGCAATTTTCCTTGATCATGGATATGAGCAGGCTAAGGAATTTTGCGACAACTTTATTCTTCGTCATCTGCAAGATCTTCTAAAGGCTGGAAAAGATAGGGATGAGAAGAGCGTGTTCCAGGAGAAGTCTCAGGAATTATTCAACGTTACTCCGCACTATGAGGTTATTAGCGAGAGCGGACCGGATCATGATAAGAATTTTGTGAGCGCGGTTTATCTGGGGGATGAGAAGATTGCAGAGGGGTCAGGAAACTCAAAGCAGAGGGCGGAGCAAGAGGCTGCTAAGAATGGGCTTAAAGTTAAGAAATGGAAATAGCTGTAATTAGTACTCGAATGACTAACTAACAACTTACAACTGACAATCTGTTGTTTGTTGTAAGCGAAGCGAGTTGTTAGTTGTCTGTTGAGGCGCACCCTCCCCCCGAGGGGTGGGAAGATGCTTGGGTGGTGGGCTCGGTTGTTAATGGTGGCAGACAAAAATACCCAGTCAATAGATCTTCAAAAAAAACTTTGGGGTGCACCCACTTTTCCGCATACCTTAGGGCTGAAAGACGTTCCCCCCCCAGGGGGGAATACAAGATAAAAATCTTAAAAAAAATCGCTTTGATTAGCTTATAACTTCATAGCCCTGGCCGTTTGCCCAATCTTTCAAACGTTGTGCATTTAAGCCGGTAAACACCGATATGGTCTGTCTTCCGGGGTCTACTTGGCCGACACCAGCATTCTGGCAGTCACTAAATGGTTCTGTTGTTGCTAGATTGTAGAATGCTGCAGCATCCCATTCTTCAGGAACTTTTAATCTAACTGTGTTCATAATAAAAAATTGGAAGCAATCATCCCATTTTTATTTCAATATCCACGCCTGAGGGCAAACTCAAATTCTGCAAACTCTCAATTGTCTTAAAAGTAGTTTCGGTCAGGTCAATTAATCTGCGGTGAATCCTCATCTCGAACTGATCACGTGCGTCTTTGTGAACGAATGTGGATCGATTAACCGTGAATTTTTTGATCTTGGTAGGCAAGGGGATTGGACCGTGGATGACGGCGCCTGAGCGCTCTGCAGTATCAATAATCTTTGCAGTAGCTTCATCCAGAACTACGTGATCAAATGCGCTTAGTCGAATTCTAATCGAGGATATTTGTTGTGGAGTTTTCTTTGCGTCTTTTTTCGCATCTTTTTTATCTGTCGAAACAGACTCCGCGACCTCTGCAGCAGTTTTAGGTTTTTTTGCCTGCTTTTTTGTGGCAGGTTTCTTACCAGTCTTTTTTGAAGCT
>CAZYBL010000023.1:0-12767 GCA_964645805.1 uncultured Candidatus Peribacteria bacterium
CCCCGATAGCGACGCAAGGTCTAATACAGTTTGTGCACCTATTCTGACACAACATTTCCTGCTCCTTACTGACAGATACAAATCACTAACAGGTCTCTGTAATAATTTATAATAATCATATTCATCTTCATCTTCTGCACGTACAACTGCAGTTGCTTCATTTACGTCCTCAAGATGCATATGTACATCATGTACCCTGAGCGATGCTTTAATTTTTTCTACTAACTCTTCCCTGTTTAAATCAATGCGCTTCTGGGTACACCAATCAATATAATACCTCAGCCGAGTAAATAATAATTCCCTATCAATAACTATACTAGAGATCCCACTACACAAATTATCAATCATACCCTCTACAACAAGATCCAGTTGGCTCCAGGGATAAGTATTTCTTTTTACTCCTGGTTCGAAACTATCATGCAATACATCACCCAACTGTAACGACGATGAACTGCATTCACGCGATGCCTTATCACATTCAGGCCCAAGATACTGACTTGTTACTCCATGTTTATCAAGCAATTCCTTCATCCCCAGCCGTACCCTCAATCCATCTGCATATGCTCTTCTCCCAACACACCACGTACTATACCTATTCAGTAAATCTACAGCTTCCCTAGAATCATCTGTATCCTCCATTGGCTCTGCACCGTGTAATTTCAGACCCGAAACAAATGTGCTTAAATGAACAGGATATTCTTCCAAAGGTTTCACCCCCGGCTTACCAATAACCGATTCTAATTTCTCCATGTCTGTAGGCATTGGAGGGAAACTTTATCACTTATGTACTATTTGTCAATTTATTACGCAATAACCTCACACTCTTCCTCCCCCACCAACAACGTATGCTCAAAGTGTGCGCAAAGCGCTCCATCCGTAGTTGATAACGTCCACGCATCTTCTCCTGCGCTAACGGTATCGCTACCTGCGGAGATGATTGGTTCGATAGCAAGCATCGTCCCAGCTGGGATCTTCTCGCGAGTTCCCGCTTCTCCTAAGTTCGGAATATCAGGGAATTGATGGAGAGTTGTTCCCAAGCCATGACCTGTTAAGGACTTTACCGGATTGAATCCTTCTGCTTGAGCAGTTTTCTGGATCATCGCAGAAATATCTCCTACTTGAACTCCATCTTTAAGCATATCTACTACATTTTTCAAGCACAATTTTGTAACGCCCAGGAGCTTCTCTGCATCTGCGTTAATTTTGCCAACTGGAGCTGTAAAACACGCATCTGTATAAAGATCATTGAAAATCACTCCACAATCAACCGAGATTATGTCTCCCTCTTTCAATTCCCGATCACCCGGAATTCCATGAACACATTGTTCGTTTATAGAAGTACAAAGAGTTGCAGGAAAATTTCTGTAACCTTTGAACCCAGGCTTAGCCCCATTTTCAACAATAAACTTCTCCGCAGCCTGATCTAAATCAATAGTTCTTACTCCCGGCTTAATCATTCCCTCAACTAAATCCAAAACACCACGAAGTATCTTTCCTCCCTTTCGGAGAGATTCGATTTCGGAGTCGGTAAAGATTTGGAACTTGGACATTGATGATAGTTTAGCGAGTTTTATTATATTAGTTAGAGTTTTGTTGAGTTTCTTCCTTTTGTCTGAACCACAGATAGCACAGATGCCGCGGATTACACGGATGTCTCGCAACAAAGTCTAAATAAAATAATCCGTGTCATCCGTGTAATCTGCGTAATCTGTGGTTCAGACAACGAGTTAACGAATTAACGAATTAACGATTCCTTAAGTCTTTCATAAACCTCCTCAATCCCCCCCGCCCCAGCAGCCTCAACTAACTTCCCCTGCGACCTGTACTCCTCAATTACAGGTAAAGTCTTTTTTTCAAACACAGACATCCTCTTTCGGATAACAGATTCGTCAGCATCATCTTCCCTACCCTCAATCTCTGCACGCTTAAGAATCCTCTGGATACAATCCTCTTTATTAACTTTAATCTCTACGCATTTAAAATCACGGCCAACCCCCTCCATAATTTTATTAAAACCATTTTTCTGATCTTCATCGCGCGGAATCCCATCAAAAAGAATTTTCTGGTCTTTAGGATAAGATCTAATCGCCCCTTCAACTACCTGCATAATTATTTCCAGAGGAACCAGTTTACCTGCACTCATGTATGACCTGACGGTTTCGCCAAGCTCTGAACCAGTTTCCTGTATCTTTCTAAGCTCTCCACCAGCTTCAAAAATGTCATAACCAAATTCAGCTGCAAGTTTTTTGGCTTGAGTGCCTTTGCCGCTCCCTTGTATCCCAAAGAAAACGAGGTCCATGTGTACAGAATATCATAACTAAAATACCCTTGCATTTGTACTTACTTTTGTATATACTATTGTATGTACATTCCCAATCACCCACTATGACCACCAAACTTATCGGAATAAGAGAATTTGCGAAAAACCTGTCAAAAATTCTTAATGAATCTCAAAATAACAATGTTCACTTCGTTGTAATGAGGCACTCTGAGCCTGTTGCTAACATTACTCCTGTGAAGAAAAAGAAGAAAACAAAGAAAGAGATTGCATTGGAAGAACTTGCAAAAGAAATTGCGGAGGCAAGAGAAGAAATAAAGAGAGGTGAGACTTATTCACTCGAAGAGGTGGCAGATGAACTCGGCATAGCACTATGAAAGTAGAGTTAACAAAAAAGGCCAAAAAACAACTTTACAAGCTCCCTTTGAATATTCAAAAAAGAATCGCTAAGAAGTTGTATTGGTTTATCTCACAAGAAAAACCATTGTCATTCGCAACACAAATGACGAATCCTAAATTCGGAAAATATAAATTTAGGATTGGAGATTATCGTGTTATGTTTGATATAAAAGGAAATGATGTGCAGATATTATTCGTGTTATCAATTAAACATCGAGGTAAGGCTTATGAAGATATTTAAACCAACTTCTCATAATCATGCGCCAAAAGCTGCGCATTAATTTGCCTGATCAATTCCATAACTACTCCAACCACAATGATCAATCCTGAGCCTGATATGATCAGATCTTGTGAGCTAAGTGGAGAATACTTTGTGAAAATCAAAGGCATGATCGCGACGATTCCGAGGAACGTACCTCCCCACAAATTAAGTCGGTTTGAAGTTTTCTTTAAAACCGTTGCAGTTTGTTTGCCTGGCCTGATTCCTGGGATGAATCCTCCACGCTTCTGAATAGTCTCCGCAATATCATCCGGCCTGAAGGTTACGGATACGTAGAAATACGTAAAGCCCATCACAAGCAGGAAGTAAATGATTATGTATGGTATAGATGGAGCGGAGGGATTTATGTAAGTGGTTATGAAACTAACAAGGAATCCGAAGCGAGGCGCAGTTGAAAGGAACTGCGCGACAATCGCCGGCAACGTGATCAGTGATATTGCGAAAATGATAGGTATCATTCCGGCTTGATTTAATCTGATTGGGATTCCTCCCTGCACTCCTCGGCCCGCTCCTTGATTAGCATAGGTGATTGGTATTAATCGATGAGCATCTGTGAATAGAACGACTGCAACAAGTGTTGCGAGTGAAATTATGCAGAACAGATAGAACGCTGCCATCTTTCCTTCGCCTGCGATGAATAGTGAACTTAAGACCGCAGGAATCCCAGATACAATTCCTGTGAAAATGATTAGTGATATTCCATTCCCAATTCCCTTTTCTGTAACCAGCTCACCAAGCCACATGATAAAGAGTGATCCAGTTGTTACAAAAAGCATTGGCGCGAGTACTGCCGGGAAACTTAGATCGATCAAATTAGCTCCGCCTCGGCTGAGTAAGATTAGGAAACCGTAACTCTGCACAAATGCCAATGGGACTGTCAGATATCTTGTATACCTATTGATCTGTTGCTGACCTGATTGCCCTTCTTTCTGGAGTGCCTCAAGCTTCGGGAAAATCACCGTGCTTAGCTGCATGATGATTGAGGCATTAATGTATGGTGAAAGTCCAAGTAAAACGATCGAGAAGTTGTCAATCGATCCTCCAGTTAGCGCTGCAAAAACTCCAACCACCCCAGCTCCGCCGCGTGAACCTAAGAATTCTCTAAGTGCAAATGGATCTGTTCCAGGTACTGTAATGTGTGCTGCGATTCTGTAGATTAAAAGAATCAAGACAGTAAAGAGGATTCTCTTTCTAAGTTCTTCCGAGTGCCATAATTGTTTCAAGTAAGTGAACATTAGATCAATACTAGGATATTGTAATCCTAAGGAAATTGCTACATTGTTACATTGTTACATTGCAGCAATTTCAATTCTCGCCTGCGAACAATATAGCAATTTAGCAATGTAGCAATGTTAATTCAATATTTATCAATTGTTATCGAACCACCCGCTTTTTCTATCGCCTCCTTCGCCGACTTCGACGCAGCATTCACAGTCAAAGCATACTTGGCCTTAACCTCCCCTTTCCCAAGCAATTTTACTGGCTTCTTGGTTGTGATCATTCTTGCAGCTCTAAGTGCTGCAATATCATAAGATCCGGCAACAAGCTTATTAATATCAGACAGATTGATTACTTCATATTCCTTTCTCATAGGATTTCTGAATCCCCCAAGTTTCGGTTGTCTGAGCAAAAGTGGAGTTTGTCCTCCGGAGAACCCAAACCTTCGGCTTACTCCCGAGCGGGATTGCTGACCCTTAGTACCCTTGCCACAAGTTGTCCCTCTTCCGGCACTATTACCTCTACCTGCCCTTCTTGAGAGTCTTCTGGATCCCTTTGCTGGTTTTAGCTGGTTTAACATAATATTAATGTTAATGACCAATGGAATTCATCACAAGTTATTTCTAAAGATTATTGAATTGAATGGTTGAATGGCTGAATGGTTACTAAAGTGACACAAAATTCGCTATTCGCTTGCGAACCATTCAACCATTCAGCCATTTAGCCATTCAACTAACCATTTAGCCATTCACAAGCTACAATACATCTGATGCCCCAACACCTCTCAGCATCATTACTGGCTCTAGCAGTATTAATCACTCCGCTTGTTTCAAATGCTCAATACTCAGGACCTATTTATTTATCCCGCAGCGATGCTGTAGAGCTTCTTTTGCGTGCAAGTAGAGAAATCACTCCTGATCCTTCTGGTGATGCAATCGATTATCCAGATGTATTTGGAACAGGCGAGGAAACTAAATATATACGATATGCAATTGAAATAAATATGTTGGATCCGGATCCAATAAGAGGACTTATCTACCCATATAGGTCTATATCCAGAGCTGAGTTTCTTAAGATGATGACAGTGGCCTTCAATCTGGAAACCAATCTCCCTTATTCATTCAAAGATATAAAAGATAATGAATGGTATGCACCGCATGTCGGCATTGCAGATTATTACAAAATGTTTGCAGATGCCCCATCTGGAGGAGAACTTAAACCACATCTCAAAATGACTAAGGGTACCGCGCGAGTTGCATTGGATGCCTTTTATCAAAAAGAGCCCTTACGCAAGCCAAAAAACTTCACTTACGATTTGCCAAAAGAAAAAAAGAAAGGATTACTAAGTACACCCAACATTGTTAAAAAATATGTGATAAATCTTTTTAGCAGGAAGGAAGGAGTACGCCCCGTTCAAACCAGGCAAGAAATACTTAACTTTGTTAACCAAGAAAGAGTAAAAGCGGGATTGCATCCACTAGCTGCAAACTTACACCTAAGAATTGCCGCCCAAAGACATGCCAAAGACATGCACAAACGCGGGTATTTTTCACATACTACTCCCGAAGGTATTGATTACGTTGATAGAATCAGAGCTGCTAATTACCTAGTAATTGATCAGACTAAGTGCGGATGCAAATCTGTGTTCAATTTAAAAACTTTGATGGAACAGGGCAGCAAAGTTAGAACTCCAAACAGTATCGTCGCACAAACCAAGGTTTGCGAATGTCTTCCAAGTTTTGCTGTTGGCGAAAACATTGCACAAGGACAATTAACACCACGTGAGGCAGTGGAAGACTGGATGAATTCGCCAGGGCACAAAGCAAATATTTTGCATAAGGAATTTAATGAGATTGGAATTGGTTTGTACGGTGATTATTGGGTGCAGAACTTCGGCAGAATGAGTGTTGAGTAGGATGCAATTGTTTGTGGACACTAATAGTCGCGCGTCTCACGTCACAAGTCCTAAAGTAAAAGTGACGCGTGACGTGTGACGTGTGACGTGTGACGCTAAAAAGAATCTATAAAGTGGCAAAAGCCCTACCGAATTCTTCGGCGACACCCGGCCCATTCGCCGTAACAACCTTTCCATCAACCGTTATATCCTGACCTGTATATATTGCTTCATATTTTTCTAATTCTTGGCTCTGCTCTCCGCCTGAATCCCAAACTGTTGCCTTCTTGCCACCCAAGACTTGAGCCTTGGCTAAAATCAGAGGTGCAATGCATATGGCACCCAAAGGTTTTCCTGCTCTGACTGTTTCATGAGCGATCCTAAGCGCATCAGGATCACTAAAATATGCGGTAGCTCCCGGGCCTCCAATGAATGCAATACGATCATAATCTTCAATGCTAACATCCCTTAGGGCAACTTGTGCCTCTTCTGTCCCGCCAAGACCGCCTGAGCAGGATCCGGTTTCTGAACTACCTAAAACAACTTCGAAGCCGGCATTTGCAAGACCATCACGGGTTCCATTAAGTTCCATATCCTGGAAGCCGTCTTTGGCGATGATTAATAATACTTTCTTCATGTAAATACACTAATGTTGTATCAATTAATATGCAAATGTTAAATGGTTGAATGGTTGAATGGCTCGCATAGCGAGAACAAAGATCATTTTCTCTTTAGTAACCATTCAGCCATTCAGCCATTCAGCCATTTAATCACTTGTCCATCTATTATAACAATAACCTAAACTTTCAGGTTACCTTCTTCATCAATATCCCCCTCACTAATCTCCGTAACCCCCAATCCTTCCTCCTCCAGAACCTCACGATCCTGTGCAGCCCCGGCAAATTCCTTATCGAGATCCTTTATCTCCTTTTTATCCTTTACATCCTCGGTTTCCTCGGTTGCCTTTTTTGCTTCGGTTGCCTCATCTGGAGCCAGCTCCCCCTTAAGCCTCTTAAGCGCCCCAATAACCGCCTGCGCATTCACTAACTTATTCGAAGTACCATACTGCTTGGAAAGAACATTCTGGATTCCTGCATGCTCAAGTACAACGCGTAACGCACCACCTGCGATAACCCCAGTACCTTCGCGTGCGGGAACTAATCTGATTCGCGCTGCTTTGTGCTTGAAATCGATTTCATGAGGAATTGTTCCCTGAACAATTGGAATCCTGATCATGTTTCTCTTGGCACTAGCTGCTGCTTTCTGAACCGCTGATTGAACCTCGGACGCCTTGCCTGTTCCTAAACCAACTTTTCCCTTCTTATTTCCAGTTACAACAACTGCCCTGAACCTGAGTCTACGTCCTCCTTTAACAACACGCGTAACACGATCAACGCTAAGCGTTGTTTCCTCAAACTCCTTCGGCTCTCGCGAGCGACGGTCTTTCTTTTTGCGATCGGGGCGTGTTGTCTTTGGCATAGATTACTAGTGAGTATGTGGTAAGTGGTAGTAAGTATTTCGGGTCACTGGTCGCTAGTCACTGGTCAATTGTTAAGAGCGAGCGAAGCGAGCGTGTCAATTGTTAATTGTTAAAAGTTGAGTCCTCCCTCCCTAGCTGCCTCAGCAAGAGCCTTTATGCGGCCGTGGTAGGAGTAGGCGTTGCGGTCAAAAACGATTGAATTAATTTTTGCCTTTGTTGCTTTTTTTGCAATCAGTTCACCTAATTTTTTTGCCCCTTCTGCATTTGGTTTCGCCTTCGCCTCCTTTGTGCTTGCCTGAACCAAAGTCTTACCTGCCTCATCATCAACTAACTGAACTGTGATCTGAGAAAGTGAACGATGCACGGTCATACGTGGGCGTACAGCTGTGCCACTGACTCTTGCGCGTATGCGCTTCTTTCTTCTCAACCGGTCTTGTATCTTCTTAGGTAACATTTGAAAACGAATTAACGAATAAACGAATTAACGTTATGCCGCTCCTTCAGCCTTAACAGCAGCTTTCCCGACTTTTCGCCTAATAACTTCATCAATATATTTAACTCCCTTACCTTTATAAGGTTCAGGCGGACGGTAGGCGCGGATATCTGCTGCAACTTGGCCTACAAGCTGCTTATCGATTCCTTTAATAATCAAAATATTCTTATTCTTCTCATCCTGCGTAATCTCAATCTCTTCCGGTATTGCATAATCAATCGGATGTGAGTGGCCCAAGTTAAGTGCAAGAGTTTTACCCTTGCACTGGGCCTTGTAACCAACTCCTATGATTTCTAATTTTTTCTCATATCCTTCACTTACTCCAATAACCATATTGGAAATCAGCTGACGCGTGAGTCCGTGACGAGCCCGTGATTCCGATTCATCATTTTTTCTTTCAATAATAACTTTATCTCCATCAACCTTCACACTGACCTCAGGAAGATGAGCGTACATGAGCTCACCCTTAGGTCCTTTGACCTTAATGGTATTACCGCTTGCCTCGACTGTTACGCCGGATGGGATTGCCACTGGTTTTTTTCCAATGCGAGACATTTTACGAAACAGTACAAAGTATTTCACCTCCTACTTTCTTTTCTCTCGCTTCCTTATCAGTCATCAACCCCTGACTTGTTGTAACAACAGCCATTCCAAAACCTTTAAGAACCGGCTTCATATTACTAACGTTTTGATATACGCGGCGGCCAGGTTTGGAAATGCGCTTGAGTTCTAGCACAGGTTTATCGGGAACAAAACTAATATTCATTTCTTTCTTAGGATCTTCTCCACTTACAGTTACATCATTAATCCATCCATTGTCCCTGAGTATTTCGCAGAGTTGTTCCTTGAGTCTGGACCATGGAACACGGCATTCGCTGTGACGAGCTTTTTGCGCATTGCGCATTCTGGTTAGTAGGTCGCCTATGGGGTCGGTTACGTATGACATGTGACAATTAACAGTTAACAATTAACATTTAACATTACCAGGAAGATTTTTTAACGCCCGGGATCTGCCCTTCGCAGGCAAGTTCCCGGAAACAAATTCGACAGATTCCAAAGAAACGCATGTAGCCGTGGCGTCTACCGCAGAGCTGACAGCGATTGTAAACTCGCGTCGGGAACTTTGGTTTTCGGCCAGCAGCTTTTGCTCTCAGGTAAGCCTGGAGCTGGTTTCGTTGCTTGTTTTTGAGTGCGGTTCGAGCCATAGAATATTAGGGATTAGGGGTTAGGGGTTAGGAGTTAGGGGTTAGGGGTTTTAGGATCAGACGAAGAATCATTGGGTATCTCCGAAGACTCGGAATCCTTTGTCTCCTTCTTGTCGGCCGTAGCCTTGCCCGCCCGGCCAGACCGTTCGGACGGGGCGGAGGCTGATGTACCATTTGTCTCCTCTTCAATTGCTTCAATTGTCTCCATTGCTTTCATTGCTTCCAACTTCTCTTTTTCTTCTTTTTCCCCTTTTTCCTCTTTTACTTCTTTCTTGAACGGCATCCCCATCGCCTTAAGCAGAGCTTTCGCCTCATCATCATTATCTGTACTGGTTGTAATCTGTACTTGGATACCAAATATTTGCTTGGCATCCGGTAGAGGAACCTCCGGGAAAATTGAATGATCACGAATTCCAATTGAATAATTTCCATGTCCATCCAACTTGGTTGTAACTCCGCGGAAGTCTCTAATACGCGGAAGCGCATAACTAATCAAACGATCAAGGAACTCTTCCATCTGTTTACCTCTAAGTGTAACCATCACACCAACTACAATTCCTTCGCGTGTCTTGAAGTTAGAAATTGCCTGCCTTGCTTTCGTGAACACCGGTTTCTGACCTGTGATCTTTGCGAGCGAGTCTGCAACATACCCATGCATCTCTTTGCTGTCCATCTTGGTTTTGTTGATACCAACATTGACCACAACTTTTTCTATACCAGGAAGCGCGTGAGTGTTCTTGATCTTGAGTTCTTTTTTCAAGTCGTTTGCTATTGGTCCACGTAGCCGATCATGGAGAGATGTATAAGGCATTACTCGCCGCGTTTATGGGTAAATGTATCTGGAGTTTTTCCTTGATCAGGAGCTGGCCTTTCTTTGCCTGAGCCTGAGCTATCTTTCTCTTCAGATTCTTCCATCGCCTCTGCACCGAACTTAAGACCTTTCCAGAATGCTTTCTTTTCCGGTGCGCTAACTCTTTCTGCTTTTTTGGCTTTCTTATCTTTTCCTTTTTTCTCCTTTAACTCCTTTTCTTCCTTTTTCTTACTAGTTGATTGTTGATTGTCGATTGTTGATTGTTTATCAGGGACCTTCCCCGCAACCACAGCCTCTCCACTTCTCTTCGCAATCCTCTTCTTACCCTTATCAGAAACCTCATAACCAATACGAGTTCGTTTCTTGGATTTGGAATCCACCAGCATCACATTACTCGCATCCATAGAAGCTTCGTATTTTAGGATCTGACCCGGGCGATTTGGTTGGCTTTTGACATGTTTTGTACGCATATTGATGTCGCTTACAACTATTCGTCCGTTATTCAGCATCTTAAGTATGCGTCCGGTTTTTCCCTTATCTTTGCCTGTAACGACTACGACGTTATCGCCGGAACGAAGTTTCATAATACATCAGGTGCAAGAGAAATAATCTTTTGGAATCTTTTGGCTCTTAGCTCGCGCGCAACAGGTCCAAACACACGCGTACCTTTAGGTAAACGATCTCCGCCGATGATTATGCACGCATTGTCATCAAACCTGATCGCACTACCATCTTTTCTCCTGATCGGTTTCTTTGTTCTTACAATCACTGCTTTCTCAATTGCTTTCTTCTTCACAATTCCCCTGGGAGCCGCCTGTTTAACAGCAACTGTTATCACATCGCCCACAGACGCGTAACGCCTGCGTGAACCTCCCAAGACTTTGATGCACATTACCTTTTTTGCACCAGTATTATCAGCCACATTGAGGACAGTGTTGGATTGAATCATTTTGATGAGGAATCATCCTCCTTCGCCAAGGCTTCGGAGGACAAGGATGAAGCAGAAGATGCAGAGGAATCAGAGGATTTCTCAACATCAGTTGATTGTTGAGAGTCCGCCTCAGCGGACGTGTCGATTGTTGATTGTCGTTCGCCATGTATCGCCTCCTCCACTCCCTCCTCCTCTTTGATCTCACTCACACGAGGAACTCTTTCAACAACTTCAGTTACTTTGAATCTCTTCTTTTTACTGATCGGAATGCATTCAGTAATTACCACAGTGTCTCCTTCAAGCAAATCTTCAATCCCCTTTGAATCTACAAGGAATTTTTTACTTTTCCTAAAGCGCTTCTTGTAAAGAGGGTGGAAGGCATGCCTGTGCACAGTTACAGTAACTGTATCCTGCATTTTGGCCGATGTTACGACTCCTTTCTTTTTTCTCATGATTTCTTGGGGGAAGATTTGAGCACCGTCTTCATCCTCGCCAACTGTTTTTTCTCCCTTTTGTACTTCGCAGTATCCTTTTCTTTATTCATTTTTATTCCAAGCCTGAGCTTAGCCACAACTGATGATTGCTCTTTGATCTCCCTGAGGAGATCCTCGAGTGGCATATTTTTAAGCTCTTTGATGGAAATTTTTGCTGGCATTATTTACTAATCTTGGTAACAACTTTGGTTTTGATCGGAAGTTTATGCCCTGCTAAAACCAAAGCTCTTCTGGCTGCATCCTCCGAAATACCATCCATCTCAAAAAGAATATGTCCGGCTTTAACCACAGTTCCATAGTACTCCGGTGATCCTTTTCCAGACCCCATAGGAACTTCAGCAGCTTTCTTTGTTACAGGAGTATGAGGGAAAACTCTGATCCAGATTTTTCCTCCCCTCTGAACCGAGTGCGTCATCGCTCGCCTTGCGGCTTCTATCTGCCTGGCGGTTAATTCTCCATTTGACTGCGCCTTTAGGCCAACAGATCCATACGCAAGTTTGTGCCCACGGTATGCCTTACCTTTGAACGCTCCCCTGCGTCTATGGTGTTTGCGATGTTTTAGCTTTTTAGGCTCTAACATTTTCAGGATTCAGAATCAGATAAAGCAGTAGATTGAATATGTTCAACTTTCTTAAAGATCATTCCTTTATAGATCCAAACCTGGACACCAATTGTTCCATAGGTAGTCACAGCGCTTCGTTTCGCGAACTGAACGTTCGCACGCAAGGTCTGCAAAGGAATATTCCCGTCTTTGAATAGTTCTGATCTCGCAATCTCCGCACCATTAAGTCTGCCGGAGACTCTGATTTTAATTCCAACTGCTCCAGCCTGCATTGCTTTTTCTATAGCCATCTTCGCAGCTCTTCTATATGGCATCCTTCTTTCAATCTGACCCTGGATGGTTTCTGCAATAACTTCTGCATCACTATCCGGCGTTCTGATTTCTTGAATGTTAACTTCAAATGATCCCCCAAATTTTTTCTCAAGTTCTTTTCTAAGTTCTTCAATAGCCGCTCCTTGCTTACCAATAATCACACCGGGTTTAGAAGTGTGAATTGTTAGCGATATCTTTTTGCTTCTGTCTATATCTATTCCACTCACTCCTGCATCTTTGAACTTTTCTGCAATATATCTCTTGATCTTTATGTCCTGAACAAACAAGTCACGAAACTTTTTGCCGGATGCAAACCAAGTGCTCGGCCATGAATGTGTCATGCCGAGACGAATGCCGTTGGGGTTAACTTTTTGACCCATGTATTATGAGGACTTAGAAGATATAGAAGA
>CAZYBL010000024.1:0-236 GCA_964645805.1 uncultured Candidatus Peribacteria bacterium
TCAGTATTGCCTTTACTTTGCATGGCTTCCCGTACATATTTATCAAGCAATTCTTGGGCTTGCAAACCCTGATTGCAACTCTTAGAACAGAACTCCCATATGTACCGACGCTTAGCATTGCTTAGGTTTTGACCACTGCCTTCATGTCCTTCTTTCCAAATACGATATGGTTTGAATGTTGTGAGGTTATTACCGAAACGGAATGGTTGATCTGTCAAAGATGAGGAGTTGGGGTT
>CAZYBL010000024.1:246-6042 GCA_964645805.1 uncultured Candidatus Peribacteria bacterium
CCCTCCTTTTGGAAGTTGTACCTCAATTTCAACAACCCTTGTAGGATCTTCCCATTTATTCATCGTTTTGGGTTCTTGCAGTCTAAAGGACTTGATAGATAAAGAGCCTTCTTGATCCATAGCCAACAACGTTTCGATAGGCTTGAAATCGCTCAGTTCAATGTTTTTCATGGCAAATGGATCACGATTTAAATAAAACTTTGATCCATAGTCCTTTTCCATATCCCTAAGCTGCTGAGCGAGCTTCTGTTTTTGTAAATCCCATCTTAAAACATTACTTTCAAATAACGACCCCTCTCTTAACTTTTGAAAATATGCCTCTAAGAATTTCTCCAAAATAGGTGAAAGTATTTTTTTGTTTTCAAAAAGACGAAGGTCTATCGGTTGATATGTAGTTAATAACTCAACTACATCAAAAGGGGATGCAACACCGCTGTTTTTGTCTTCAATCTTCTTAATTTCAAAACGCAAGCAACGAAAAATATCTGCAGAAAGCTGGTAGGCTAATCTAAAAGGAAATGTGATGGGTATTATTTTTCGCGGGTATACATTAGGCTTTTTGTCAGCCTTCTTCTTTGCATCTGCAAATCGCTTTGAGAGCAACTTCAACGCCTCTCCCTCCTCTTTGTCTACAATAAAATGAACATTTTTGATATTGTGTAGTTTCTCCTGATCCTTTTGGATCATTGTCTCCCATTCAGCGGTTAAATTAATCGTACAATCAAAATCTTTTGGCTTTGATCCGTGGATAATTTCAAATAATTCACAAACGATAAAATCTACATATCTTATTCGCTCAATACACTTTTCCTCTTCAAAGAAAAAAGAGACACAGTCCCATAAAATGGGAGAAACAACTTCATATTCAAGCTCTCCACACCTGTTTTCGCCGATCGTCTTTTTCTTGAATTGCTCCTTTTTTGTTAGCCATTCTGGATTTTTGCCCAATTCTTTATAGAATTTATGAATTGCATAGATTGCAATCAGCAAGTCGGGCTGTAATGGCTCTATTCTCATACTCATACTGCCTCAATTTTACACTCTTTTTACGCGTTGAGGCATAAACCCCCCCTAAACATTTTCTACACGTATATGGGGCAAAATTAGCGCTATACAGGGCTTCATATGGTCTTCCACAGCCATTACATAGGAAATAGTACCTATATCCGTTTTTCAGATTGGTCAGCTTCCCTATTACATGTAATGCTTGTGAGCCGACTTCCAAAGTTACCTCCAGTGCATTCTTTGGGATTGCATCTTTCACATCGGAAATATGCAGTTTCTCACATTGTTCTATTAGAGGCTTTCGCATCTTTTTTATTGGAAGAATCCCCCTGATTAATCTGCATATTCTGTGCAACGATGGCATTTTTGGCTTTTACATGGATCGGTGGTGACGCAAGATTCTGAAGAGCTTGTGTAAGCCTAATAATCTGATCGTTAGAACTTTCCATACCTCTTCTAATTTCAGCAAGGTATTTTGTTCTATCAGGACTGCCGTCGAAAGTGTATCCATTACCCCACTCATCATTGCCATATTTCATTGCTTTGAACATTCGCTCATACGACCACGCATTATTCCACGCATTAACAAGGCGATGTATAAGTATTTTTTTCTGGGGTGTGTCCATACCAAAATGATCCCCAAGCTCATCAAAAACACGATCCACTCCATCTTTCATATCTTCATCCGCAAAAAATACTGGAATCTGCGAACTGCCGATTGCAGAAAGCCCTAATGCTTTTGATTTAACTTCTTTAAACTCTTTTTCTTCCGTCTTTGTGCGCTTTTTCTTATTACGTAGCTTCAGATAAGCATCTATACGCACACGATCAAGATATTTAAGCTGTGATTCACTCTCCTTTTTAGGGGACTCTTTTTCGATGAGGGCGAGTGTAGATGGCACTCTTTTATTTTATCTAAATCCTTAGGGGGTGTTGTCATGGACAAAAAGTCCTAGGAAGTAAATAATATCTCATGTGCAACTAAAAGTGCCATTTGTACCACAGGAACTCATTACAAAACTTCAAAAGAAGTGGTGGCATAGGCTGATGATGGTTCTCATATGGATTTTATTTTTGGCATCAATACTTTTTAGCATCTTCTATTTCTTGGAAGCTAGATATTCTGAGACAAAATATGTCTTCTCCTATCAAGAAGATTTTGATTTAGTCAATGGAGTCACACATGAGATCACATCTAGACATAAAAATGTAGGAGGTGACTTAGTAATTGACATCCTTCTCAATGGACATAAATATGCTGATGAACGTGTTCAGTGTATGTATGAGACAGTTTGGAAATATAATACACCCAACTCAGGATGGATTAATTTTGGAAAACCTCTTAAAGAAATTTTGCAAAACTGCTATATCAATGAAAAACTTGAGTTTAAAACAGTATATATAACTCCTAATTCTGCATACCTAGTTCTTCTTCTACCACTTATTGTAGCAGTGCTAATGTACATTCTTTACTTCAAGATATTCATGTATGTGATATTTGGTCGTAACCCTAAGATTAAATAGTTTTATGCAATAGACACAAACTCCTATAAAGACGATACTTATCAGCGCATGCAAAAGAATCCATGGATTATTATTGGCTTAGTCGTGATTGGTTTTGTTTATATTATATTAACCTCAAGTAATAGTGGTTATAAGTCAGGTCTTGATGAGGGATATGCAGATGGATATGACGATGGATATGATGATGGGTATAATGAATGCTATATCATGATTGATGATATTTGTGGTGGTAGTGCCACATGTGCTGATTACTACTAAGAAGTATGAAAATAATAATTACTATTGCGCTGCTCTTTTCTTTTATATCCCCACTGCAGATTGCTGAGGCAAGAAGCGGTTGTTGTTCTTGGCACGGAGGCGTATGTGGATGTGGTTGCTGTGATGGAACACCACTTTCTGCAAAATGTGCGCCATATTATCCATGGTGCAATTCTCAGCCATCTTATGTACCTAAACCAAGTTGTCCTGCAAATTCTTATAAAAGTGGTAGTTCGTGTGTTTGCAATATTGGTTATGCTCCATCTTTAGACAATGCTCGCTGTATAAAAATTCCAGCCAATGCACATAAAGGCAATGGTGTTACTGATGTATGGGAATGCGATTATGGTTATATAGAAAAAGGAAATACGTGTGTAAAAAAACCGGCTCCAGTTGTAGTGCCCACTATTTCATCAAGTTCATCAAATTCTTTCATGAACTCCTCATCTTCAATTTCTATGGAGGAATCTTCCTCATCTGGAAAAACATTAAATATATCTTCGTCATCTTCTCAAACCTCTGCAAAAACAATTGAGCCCAAAAAGGGCTTTTGGAATCGTTTTTGGAAATATCTTTTAGGTTTATAAAGAACGCAAAGTATAGTCTAAAACTCGTGAGCTTAAATTAAATCTATGCCCCTTTGCGACAAACACCATAAGAAATATATTGATCAAGTAGCAGTTCTGCCACTTCGGTGTAGGTCATGTCCAAGACATTAATCTTTACATTCCAACCACCCTGATAAGGTCTGCGAATGTTAAGAAAAATTCCAGATTTATCGAATACTACGTTATAGGTATCACACCCCTGGCTATCACATCTGGATGTTGTATTTGAGTCTAAGTCTATTACTAAGCCAACTGTAGGTTCTCTATCAACACAGTCTCCGCCGGAGCAAAAAACTCCTCTTGTAGGTACGCACATTACTTGCCCATAAGCAGGAAATGTATCATTTTGTTCAGTAGGTGCAACGAGGGTTGGTACTTGGTAGATGTCTTTCGGTTTAGCCTGTGCTTTGGTTACAGGTGGAGGCAGTAAACTTTCCTGAATACACTTGTTGCCATCCTCCACATATCCCTCATCACATAGCCATACATCTGTAGCACTATCAACTGCATGAGCATGATCGGGGACTTTGACGCAATGTGAATTATCAAGAGAAAGTGCATAATCAGGCTCGCAATTCGACATCGATGGTTGTTGTTCTTTTAAAGATTTATTCTCCTGCTCCAGTTTTTCTACCCGTTCTTCAAGATTGTTAATAGAATCGTTATTATGAGTATCTACACAGGCAGATAGGATTAGCAGTGTGACCAACATCCACATACTTGATTTCATCGTGTATACAATACCATATTTCATAGACACAAACTCCTAATAGGATATAGGCTATATTCATGAAAAAGATGATACCCACGTCGCTTCTTGCACTATTTTTGGTAGCATGTAGCCTTGCAATTCCAAAGACACAAGAGGAATTACAATCAAAACCAGAGCTGTCTTGGGAGGAAAAGACAATTGCTCGCTATTTTGATTTTGAAGAAAAGAATTTAGATCTGAGCATGGAAGAGCTAATTAAGAAAAAGGAAGCTTGTTATGAATATGCTCGTGATTTGTATGGAAAGGAAGCTGAAATGATTGGAAATAGGGTTTATAGACACGAGTATATATATAGTCCTCGATTTGATAGATGCTTTACCAAAAGACACATCAGTGGAGGAGGTCAAGAGCAACAAACTCTGATATTTGATGTTTTAAGCGAAAAAGTTATGTTTGGAAGAAATGAAGATTGCATGAAAAACATTAATAAAGAAATCTATACAATTAAAGAAATTAAAGAACGATGTCCTTCTGACGGTGATGTTTCTTTGCTATGGGATGCTTTGGCTAACAAACGAACAAAATGACACAAACTCCTAACAGGACACAGCCATCGCAGTCCTAACTTCCTCCAAGAGGGAGCTCCAGCCTACGCGAAGCGTAGGCTGCCATTCGAAGCACGAAGTGCGCAGGATGGCTATAGATAGAATGGGCTCGCTTCGGCTGGCAGGCCATTTTTGTATATTTTAAGAAGGCCCCGCGCATTGCGCGCGAGACCTTCAGCACAGCACTGACGGGAATCAGTTTTGGTTTTCGGGTTCCACTTGAATTTCCTGGCGTGGGGGTAGATTGTCTAGCCCCCCGCCTCTTTCGAGCCACCTTATCAACGCCTGGTCATCCATTTCCAGGATTTGGTTCTTGATAGAGGCAGCTTTTTCTTCGTTTGCCTGAGTCTGTTCCCTTTTATCTTCCTTACGATTGAGAACCTTCTGGGCATGCGAGATGTCCAGCGGTATCGCAGGGTTAGAGAACTTCTTCAGATTGACTCTTTCGGTTTCGCCAAGGGCGAAAGTGACTTCCACTGTATCGCCTGGCTGAGTAAGTGCAAGCGCTGGGGAAGTAAGAGTCGACCCTATGAAGATTCGGCCAGGGTACTTTTGTCTTGCGTTAAACAAGAACATCTTCAGACTGCCCTGGAGGTCATCTCCGATTCGGTCCACAACGATGGTGTCGGTTGTATCCTTGGCTGAAGTGCTTGCGGCGTAGACATTTGGATTCTTCGCCATCTCCGCAAGATACTTCATTATAGCTTCCTGCTTAGTCTTGCCGTTTGCATGTACCAACCCGTCGTCGCTAACCAAACACAATTCGAAGAAGATACTTCCATTCTTAACCTTCTTTACGACTGGTGACACAAATGTCAGGTGCCCATCAAGGTTGTGCGGAATGGGACTGGTCCCGCTTCTATCGGGCCACCTTGAGACTGTGCCGTCCGCTACTTGCAGTATGGCAGACTCGGTCTTACACCCTTTCTTTTTGTAGATGTGTACTCCACCCATCCTTGTATCAGCGAGTACAAAATCGATTAGAGCTTCATCGGTCGATTTTGTACTGGTCAATCCTGTGTACCAGTACTTTTTCTTGTCACCGCCGATTACGAAACACGCATTACGTGTGTCGGTTGGATCT
>CAZYBL010000024.1:6052-12696 GCA_964645805.1 uncultured Candidatus Peribacteria bacterium
GGGTACAGAGTTGGCTTCTTGCAGCCGTCCTCATCGGTTACTGCATTCCACCAGCCACCTCGGTAGACACCCCACCATGTTAGGTGATCGATCAAGAGTTCCTCTGGGTAGATCCGATCCACCCATTCCGGCGCATCCTCGGGCTTGTAAGGCTTGCATTCACCAGTCTCGGGATCACATATGACTATCCCATAGATGGCTTCACCGCTATATCCAATGGTTGGATAGATCATAGTGACTACCCAGTATGGCTTTAGGTTGTCATTAAGCTCGAAACTGAAGTCAATCAGCTCATAGCCCACATAGCCTTCGCCGTAGATGTGACGGTGTAGGTTGTGATACCAGCAAGCAGATGGCAGATACAGCATTTTCCTGTTGTCCACCAGCTCAGGTTTCCTTCGCCAGTCTTCTGCGGAAACCATTACAAAACCGGGAGAGTAATCAAGAGATGCCCACTTCATCCAGCTCTGGTATTCCAATGGTGCAACCCAATAGGTTTCGCCATTTATTTCCTGGCGGGTGTAGTTTCCGGTTTTGAACTGGGATCCCAATGCTCCTTCGGCTTGTGCCAATGCTTCGTCTCCCTTCCATTTGGCGGCCGACTTCGGAACCTCGAACATGTTTGGTACCGATGTCGGTTTCATGTCCTTGTCCCACTCGCTCTCCGTCACGTCGCCGATTACGGCAGCGTAATCTGTCGCTCGGAACCAATACCAACTGCTGATCCATGGGAGGATAAGCAGTATGCATCCGACGACCATGATTAAGCCTCCGATGACAGGAGGTTTGCCCTGTTCTCTTACATGACCGATTACGGTCAGAAACGCATTTAGTAACCAGCCTAAGAACAAGCAGAGCGCAAGTCCATAGAATGGGCCGGTGTAGGCTGGTAATGCGAATAGTGAGACCAGGAACCAGAGTGGGAAGAAGATCGCGAAGCGCACCAGCGTTCCTGCGAGGTAGCTTGGACGATCATCATCGCTCCATTTGTCTCTACGAATGTCTGCGAAGTTTGGGTTGAATCCGCAAACTACCGTAATGATCAGTGCGAATAAAAAGTGATACGGGTTCATGTCAGTTCTCCTGTGTTACGTGGTTAGAGTGTCCGTTACGTAAAGCCAAGCCGTTCTTTTTCTCCTGACGGCCTTTAACGAAATGTGTGAAGTTGATCCCCTTGCTGTGCTGTGAAATATCGACACTACAAATCTCCTTACAAATGAGACCTGTAGTTCAACATGATGCTCTGTGGAGACTTGTGAGTCAATATTCTTAGTGCTTGAATTTTACCGCATACCTCCACGCCATCTCAAAAATCTGCCTTTGCGTCTCCGCAACCTCCTTACTTTCAATAATAATCCCAAACAAATCATCAGGTTGTTCAGAAAAAGAGATGATAGCAACTTTGTTGTCGTAAATTTTAATCTCGTTATTAAAATTAAATTCTTTGCCTTTAACCAGTCTAATCTCACGATTAAATTTCTTATCTGACTTAACAACTTCCCTGCCCATTTCATCATCCGGTGCAATTCCTCTTAGAAAAATTTTCCTCTTCGATCTTTCATTAACATATTCCTCGTCATAATTACCCCAAAAAGATCTGACTATGCTTGAGTTTGCAAAATTCAAAATCTCTCCCCCCGCAGTCAGCGAATCTTCGTAGACTCTCTTAACGCCATCCCATCCAGAGAAGAATCGGACAGTTGGCCTTTTGTGTTCCGATCCCATGAGTGACTTAAGCTCAGGTAACACACGATCAAGAGACTCAACGTTTTTGCGAACTTCCAATGACAAGACTTCAGGCGAAACTGGAGCGTATTTCTTACCACTTTTGTGTCGTGAATGAGTAAATATTCCGCGCTCAACTAATCGTTCAAGAGAATGGTAACAGGTAATGCGATTCAGCTTAGTTTTTTTGGAATAAAGCGAAGCCGGAGAACTCCCGATTTCAAGTCCGACTAAATAAAGCTGAGATTCGCGTTCATTTAGGCCGACTGATTCGAGGATTTTGAGGAGATCTTTTCTTGGCATGGAGTGAGTGTATTGGGATGTTGTTAAGTTGTACAACAGAATACTTAAAAAGATTCCAAGAGAACAAGATTCAAAGAAATCAAGGAAGGTACAAAGAATGAAAGATTGAAAAGAATAAAGATCCTTTTTTTCTTTTAATTTTGAATTTACTTTGGATCTTTGAGTCTTTGGATCTTTTTTTAATTTCCTTTACTTCAAGAGCTCATCCATTTCACTCCGCCTCCCCTCATAACTCCCATCCATCTCCAAAACAACCTCATACATCGCTCTTGCCCTCTCCTCATCCCCCACTGCCAGATAGGTCCTAGCCAGTTGCCAAAGAGCGGGAACATAATATGTGTTAATCTCGATAGTTTTTTTGTACTCATCCAAGGCCTTCTCATATTCTTCCCTCATAAAGTGCACGCCGGCTAGATTAAAATGGGCATTGTAGTTATTCGGTTGCAGCTCCAAAGCTTTAATCAGATTTTTTTCCGCTGCATCCAGGTTACCCTGCAGCCCCAAATATGCAGCCATGTTTACAAGCGCATCCGGATAATCCGGTTTGATTCTAAGTGCTTCATAAAAGTGAGCTCGGGCACGGTCAGGCTCTCCACGGTATAGATACATGTTGCCAATGTTATTGTTTGCTATATGCGACTCAGGATTTTTTTCAATCACATCCAAAAACAGAACTTCTGTGTTTGCCCAGACCTTTTGCCGGTTAATCGTAATTACAGTGCAAGCTACGATTATCAGGCAGAGTATAAAGTAAACTACTTCTTTTTTACGAAGGGAGCTTATGATCAATACAAGCAGGATGGAAAATCCTATTGATGGCATATAAGCATATCTATCAGCTCCGACCGAGATTCCATCACTTCTCATGTACGCAAGGAAACTTGGGGCCATAGTTAAAAGTGCAAAGCCGGATGCGAATATTGCGGTTTTATTTTTTCGGAAGAACCAGAGTACGATTCCAAGTCCGATAACAATTAAGATTGAGATATATATTTCGGGGTTAGTTAGAGTTATAGGGTTAGGTGCAGGATAAATCGCGGAGAAATTGATTGGAACAAGGAATTTTTGCAGATAAAAAGTTAGGCTTCTAAATGCAAGCAGAATAATTTGGAAAAATCCAAGCTGTTCGATGACGGCAGACTTTCCGATGAGGGCGATGACTCCGAAGATTAGTGCAAGGATTAGATAGGGTAGATAAGTTATTGGTTTTTGGTTATTAGTTTTTGGTTGTGTTAGTTGATGAAGAATTAAAATTGCTGGAAGTACAATTGCTGTTACCTTCGACATCATTGCAAATACAAATAAAACCAAGCTCAAAACAATCATCCACCTTCGGTTATTAGCTTTTAGATATGTCATAAAAGAAAGAAGCATAAAAAGTGCGCTTAGGACTTCTTTTCGTGCGCTAATCCATGCAACTGCTTCGATATTGATCGGGTGAACGGCGAATATTAGAGCTGCAAATACAGCAAGTAACTTTTTCTTTGTTAAATGCAGGCTTAACCAAAAGACCAAGATAGCATTCAGAGTGTGAATTATTAGACTTGTTAAATGAAACCAGAAAGGATTAAGCCCAAACAGCGCGTGTTCTATCTGGTAACTAAGAAAAGTAATTGGAATATATAACTCCGGATCGTAAGTCCAAAAGATTACAGGGGAGAAATTTCTAATGATGTAATTATTTGAAATATACGTTGTGTCGTCCCACTCCAAAAATTCAGCCGAAAGTATATTGGCGTAGGTCAGGAAAGTTGCGAGGGCGATTAGGAGGATGGGGAGGAGGAGTTTTTTCATTAAGATTAATTATAGAGGTTCCCGACCTGGCATGACACCAGGCCGGGGCTTGGAGTGGTCAGTTATCGCTTAGGCTACCAAACCGATCACTCTTTGGTAGAACAACTCGCTGTTCTGGATCTGGAGGGGGGTGGCTGTCTGATGGTCCACCGTCATCATCCCGATTGTCATTCTGATTGTCATTCTTTGGAAGTGAGAAAGCCAGAACCACTACGACTACTGCCAATATCAATGCGCCTGCTATTGCTACACATGCGCCTGGCCAACCAAGTGGCCCAGGTTCATGTGGCTTGTCAGGAATGATTTTTGGCAAGTAAATGATTGTAGCGATTGAAAGTGCTGTGATGCAGATCACAATGACACTCCCAAGTATGGCAATTGGCAACGTGATGATCCTTCCGGGCCTTTTGTCGTTCATATCTATATCCCTTATCTACGAGTTGTCGAAGAGCGCGTGCTCGTTTACGTGTATAGCACTTGTTTCAGGGTAGCATGGGGCTTGTGGACAAGGTAGAGAAATTTTTTTTAATTTTGAGTGTTCCTCTCTAAGGGGGAACGTCAAAGGTCCCTGGTTCAAGCGGAAAAATAGCAGAAAAACAGTACCGCGGGGATCCCGCGTATGCGGGACCACGCTACATTATCATTATATTTATTTGATTAGAGAGATTGTTGATGAGATGGATTAGATTGGTTAGCTCTTCTCTCTCTCAGCCTTGATATTGATAAACATGATTCATCGTCCTGAGCCAGTTCACTTGCTGTTCTAACACCAAAAGGCGGTCCACTTCTTATCATTTTTTCATCTTTTGTGAGTGGTGGATATTGCAACCTTGTTCTGATAATAGAACAGCTCTCAGAAATAATTTGATCGAGTGGTTTGACGGGGTTTCTTGGAACCAGTGTGTCTATGAGAATTTCAAGTGCCTTATATCGTTCACGTAGATCTTCAATATGCCATTCTACTTCTTCGTTGTTATCACATTCGCTCAGCACTGCAATCATCAATTTACGAGCGGCTTGTTCCCAATTATTAAGAAGATTTTGTATATCTTCGGGTAGTTTATCCAATCGAAAAAATTGTCTATGCTTTTCGCGAACAAGATCATGTAGCCCAAGCCAACATTTTTGGTCTATTTCTGCCATTGCATGGCTTTGTTCTTCAAGGTCTGTAGTCATGAGGAATTGGGATTTTTATTTGGATAACAACAAATTACATTATCTAAATATTCAACACCGCAAAAGTATGGACACATAGAAACATTTTTCACGGCACATTTGTGCTTATTAGTTCTATCGGCCTTGTTCCAAGGACACCTGTCCTGTTGCCAACTAATATCCTTTTTATCAGATATAAGATCAATGTCCATATTAGCGCCGCTGAGCCTGATTATTCTATCGTCATCCATAGCCCAGTGATTATAGATTCTTTCTGGAAATATTTCACTTGGCTTATTAATAAGCTGTGGATTGCCGGGGGCTGTTCCCCCCTAGGGGGGAACGTCTTTCATCCCTAGTTGATGGGAAAAAGTCGCTGACCCCTAAAGTTTTTTTTAAAATGATATTGACGTACATATTCTTGTTGCCACTATATAACTAACGGCCCGCCCACCCTGAGTTCATACCCACCCCGTGGGGGGAGGGACCATTAGTATGGGCAATATGGGCATATTTTCTACGTGACATTCCTGAATTAGTAGTAAACTAACCTCCCCATGAAGAGATCGGAAATAGTCTTCGGCCTCCTCCGTATCCCCATGGACATCGTAGCGGCCTTAGCTGCCCTTCTTTTAAGCTACAGGCTCAGAGAAGCCAATATTGACTTAATCCCCTCCATCCAGCTCCTAGAGCCCTCTCCGTCGCTTCCGAGCTTAAATTTCTATATTTCTGACTTTGTTATCCCTTGGTTAATAGTATTCATCGTAATCGTAGCGCTAATGCGGCTTTATGCATTGGTAACCACGGTCTCCAGCTGGAATGAAATGGGACGAATATTTTTTGCAGGACTGATCTGGGTTGCACTTGTAACAGCCTGGTATTTTCTGATCCAGAAGCAGCTCTTCTTCTCCCGCATACTTCTGCTCCACTCGTTCTTCTTTGTGGTTATCTTTGTAATGCTTGGGAGATCTGCGGTGGTAATTTTGCAACGAGCTTTTCTAAAGATCAAAGTCGGAGTAAGAGTTGGTGAGCATTCGATAGCGCGTAGCGCCAAAGAAATTTTAAAAAATGATATTCACTATGCTTACCTCGGTCACGTTCCGGATCTTCATCATCTTAAAATTATCATGACCAAGTATCACGTCGACCTTGTTTTGCAAACTGATCCAACCCCCGAGAGCAAACAGACAGTTTCACTTATCGATTACTGCAGATCAAATCACATTGGATATGCGTTCTTGCCTCCAGTTTTTGCCGATGTTCCGCATCAGCTTAGAGTTAATAGATTGGGATTAATCCCAATTCTTGCATTTCAGCCTACGCCATTGGATGGTTGGGGAAGGGTGACTAAGAGGATTTTTGATATTGTTGGGAGCAGCTTTCTTTTGATCGTTTTGTCTCCGATTCTAATTTTGATTGCAGCTGCGATTTACGTTGAATCCGGCCGGCCGATTTTTTATGTGTCTAAAAGAATTGGTGATGGAGGAAAAAGGGAAATTTTTGTACTCAAGTTTAGATCGATGATCAAAAATGCTGATGAACTTAAAGCAAAGCTTATGAAGAAAAATGAGAGGGAAGATGGACCGCTGTTTAAAATAAAAAACGATCCACGTGTAACTTTTGTCGGGAAGATCATCAGGCGATTTGATTTGGATGAACTTCCACAA
>CAZYBL010000025.1:0-11137 GCA_964645805.1 uncultured Candidatus Peribacteria bacterium
CCGAAAGTAGGCATGAAATATATTTGGAATAAAATAACAGTTTATATTATAGCATAGAATCAGCAATTGTGTCAATTTTTATGGATTTGTTCCCCCCCATGGGGGGAACGTCTTTTAGCTTTAGTTCAAGCCAAAAAGTGGGATGAGGCTAAAGTTTTTTTTGAGATGATATTGACGGGGTTTTTTATGCAGTCACCATATATTACCGATAGCCCGCCCACCCTGAGTTCATACCCACCCCATGGGGGGAGGGTGTATTCCGAGGTCGAAATTAACTCCAATTTGTTGTATATAAGCTTAAAATGCGCTACAATATCCGTAGTTAACAAGAATCAAGCCACCTCTGTCTAAATTAGACGGAGGGACTTCTGACGGAATGCACCATTTTTTAAGTATTTTTTAAATAATATGAAATCGTCTCTGCTCTTGGGAGACAATACTCACCGGGAATTATCTCAACTACTTAAGGCCAAAAGACGGCTGGTTCTTTCTGGTGCCTCGAATGAGACTGCAAAGGCATTACTCTTAAGTCATATTTTAAATTTTGATTCTAAGCCTGTGATTCTTGTTACTGACTCGGAGGAACATTGTGAAACATGGGATCACTGGCTAAAGTTTTTCGATCGTGATGTAAGTATTCTAAGTTCTGTTACAAATGGGGACGGAGAGATCGTTCCGAAAAACATTCAGACTTTCTTGCGTGCTATGCAGGAGGAAGATGAAGTTTTTCTGTGCTCACGCGAGACATGGGATAAGCCTTTTCCATCATTCGCAAAGTTTTCGGAAGATAAGGTAGTGTTTTCTAAGGCTAAGAGAATAGATTTTACCCAGATTGTTGAGTCGTTAGTCGAAATGGGTTATAGCCATGGCGAGGATTTGTATCTTGAGCCAGGTGAATACCGCAGGTCAGGTGATGTAATCGATATCTTTCCGATTCAAGAGGATCATCCTTACAAGATTTCTCTTGAGTTTGATAAAGTTGAGAAGATACTTTCTGTTGATCGTGACGATTTAACTAAGACTAAGGATGCTGGGAAAGAGTTAGAAGTATTTCCAATAGTTTACGAAGAAGAATGTGCGCTTGGTGATCAGATCCCGGCAGGAGCAATGCTTGTAATCGACGATCAGGATGATATTCAGATTCCATTAAAGACCACAACACTCAGGTTTACCCCATTTCCTGAATCGGACGAGCATCATGCGCACGTTAGATATTTATCAGTTCTTAAATTCTATACACTCACTGACTTTTTGAATGATGTAAAAGATAAGTTGGCCCAGAAGTGGTCCATATTTATTGTGACTAAGAGGCTAAAAGAACTTGAAGGTATTTGTAAGGAAGAAAGAATTGCTCATACGTCGAAGGCTGAACGCAGAGCAGGTGCTTTAACCTTAGTCGGAGCTGACGAAGATGATTTGCTGCCGCACTCAATACAAAATCCAGATGAAAAGTTTGCACTTCTAACTGATCGTGAAATTTTCTCGCTAAAAAAAGCAGGGAAACAACGAAGTGTCCAGAAACTTGCGCTAGATTTCATCACTTCACTTGTCCCTGGTGATTATGTTGTGCATATGGAACATGGAATCGGACTTTTTGAAGGAATGACACAGAAAGAAGTAGATGAAATGATGCATGAGTATCTTGAACTGACTTATGCAGAAGGCGATAAGCTTTTTATCCCCGTTGACCAGGCGGATAAATTATCAAAGTTTGTTTATGAAGAAGGGTCTGAACCTCATTTGACTCGTCTTGGCACACAAGAGTGGAAGAAAGTTACTGCGAAGATGAAGGAAGAGACACAAAAGATCGCGAAAGAGTTATTAGGCTTATATGCCAAGCGTGCTAAGGCTAAAGGATTTTCTTATGGTGACGATACTAAAGATCAGGGGAAGTTTGATGAGGCATTCCAATACCAGGAAACTCCGGGGCAGATCAAAGCCATTGAAGACCTTAAGAAAGATATGGAAGCCGATTACCCGATGGACAGATTAGTCTGCGGGGATGTGGGATTTGGTAAAACAGAAGTGGCAATGCGAGCGGCATTTAAAGCCGTTCAGGACAACAAACAGGTTGCTTTCCTGGCTCCTATCACAATTCTGGCAGATCAGCACTACAAGTCCTTACAAGAGCGTATGAAGGACTTTGATATTAGGATCGAGATGCTCAGTCGATTTAAGAAACCTAAGGAACAGAAAGAAATCATAGAAAAAATTCGAAAAGGAGATGTTGATGTTGTTGTAGGTACTCATCGATTACTTCAGCCTGATGTGAAGTTCTTCAATTTAGGATTAGTCATAGTTGATGAAGAGCAGAGGTTCGGAGTTAAGCAGAAAGAAAAGTTCAAAGAGATGCGTGCGAATGTTGATGTGCTTACGCTGACCGCGACCCCGATTCCACGAACGCTAAACTTAGGTCTTCATAAACTCCGTGACATTACAACTATCACAACTCCGCCTCCGGGCAGACTTCCTATCATCACAGAAGTTAGAAAATATTCTGATGACTTGGTCCGCAAGGCGATAGTTGATGAAGTTGAGCGTGAGGGACAAGTGTATATGCTTCATAATCGTGTAGAAACTATCGACGCGTATGCAGACAAGCTTAGGGAAATGATTCCAGAAGCGACATTTATAGTTGGCCATGGACAATTAAAGCCTGAAGATCTGGAAAAAAGAATCGTCGACTTTAAATCCGGCAAATATAACGTCCTTGTAAGCTCAACAATTGTTGAAAATGGGATAGACCTTCCTAAGGCAAATACTTTGATTGTAAATGGTGCTGAAAACTTCGGTCTATCGCAGCTTTATCAGCTAAGAGGGCGTGTGGGACGTAGTAAAATCCAGGCCTTCGCATACTTCTTGTATCACGGATCTAAACTTAAGGATGATGCACGCAAGAGGCTTAAAGCGATTGTAGAGGCTTGTGAGCTTGGAAGCGGATTCCAGGTTGCAATGCGCGATCTAGAGATCAGAGGAGCTGGTGAAATCCTTGGTGCACATCAATCAGGCACTATGACTACCGTTGGAGTCAGCCATTATTTGCGCATGCTCAAGTCAGCCGTGGAGGAAATTAAAGCTGGAGGCAGAGGTGATAGGGATGAAGATCTTTCGGTCGAGATTCTTCTGCCAGTTGAGGCAATGATTCCGACGTTTTATATTCCCGATGAACAGGAAAAGATTTCCGTTTATCAAAAATTAGCGGGAAGCGAGGATGAGAAAATACTTAAAGAGTTCGAAGACGATATTGAAGAGGAATATGGAAAGCCACCCGAGTCGGTTGAGAACTTATTTGCAGTGCTTAGATTAAAGTTGGTATGCAGAAAAGCTGGAGTAGTTAGGATCAAAGAAGAGTCGGGTTCTAAAAAAGATGATAAAGAAATTGTAATGAGTTTAAGTGATCGGGTAACTGCTAAAGAAATAATGCAGTTACTTAAGAAAAATTCACAGTGGAGAGTGAGTGGGAATAAATTAAAGATTTATCATAGTGAGGTGGTGAGGAAGAGTTGTAGAGGCGCGCAGATGCGCGCCTGTACAAAGGAGTGGTTGGAGGAGTTAACGGAAGAGGTGGAGGCGTTGGTTAGGAAGACTAAAAAAAAGAAGAAATAATTTAACTCCTTCCGACCTCATCCCCCAACCCCGCTTCGCGAGGCATTTTACGACCTCACCCCCAAACCCCCTCTCCTCCTACCACACCACTTGCCTTCCAGGAGAGGGGGCTTATAAGGAATATTTTTATAAGCCCCCCTTCTCCTTCGCAAAGGAGAAGGGGGTTGGGGGATGAGGTCGGAAGGGAAAGGAGAGGGTTTTTCAATATTTCATTGAAAAACCGGTTTATAAGGTCATATTCTGAAGGTTCCATTAACATCGAAATAATGGTATAATAATAACAACAAACAAACATGCCAGATCCAACACAACAAACTCAGTCATCTCCACCCAAAATCCCCACAGGACAGGAGGTTTTCGACATGATCATGGGTGAGATTGAGCCAGAACTTGTCTCGACCAATGTTGATCATCTGGAAGAGAAGTATGGGGATGAGCCGGAGGAGCAAAAGAAGGAGCGTTTGCTTAGATATCAAAAAGCCTTCGAGGAGTATGACAAGAGGTACAAGGAATATATGACAAGTCTTACTACGCAAGTTAATGATTATTTAAAGTCAGAGATGCAGAGGATTGAAGGAGAGAATAAAAAGAGGGAAGAAGGACTGCTCAATAATTTAGAAGCTTCCATTATGAACCTATGAAAGAAAATAGACTTATTTTTATGGGAGGTGGAGGAGCCCCTGGGGCTGCACCAGGTAGTGCACCTAAAAAAACTCCGGAGGAAATGCAACAAAAAATTGATAAAGTTGTTGAACTTGCGCAAGCAAGGGATAAAGCAAAAGAAGCACTTGATGCGGCAGAAAGAGATATGAACAAGATTAAAAAGAGAGAGGAGATACTTGAAGATATGAAAAAAACTGGACAGGAATCTATAATAGTAGGAAAAAAAGAGATGACACCACAGCAATTATCTGAGGATACAGAACGATTACAAAAAGAGACAGAATCTAATATCACGGAAAAAAGAGCAGAATATGAAAAAGCCAAAGCCGAATATGATGCTGCATACGGAGGTTTGCCGAAAGCTGCACAAAATAAATTCAATAATATGATGAAAGAACTTGAAGAATCAGAAGAACCAGAAGAAACCAAGGGCCTTATAAAAAAACTTCTCGATATGATAAAAGATATTCTGGCGATGCTCACAGAAGCCGGGCTTATAGAAAAAAATCCAATGGATAAAAAAGCTGAGAAGGGAAAGAATGCACCAGAAGATCACGGCATACCCCCAACACCAGGTGGGGTTAAAAGAGAAGTGGCGACGAAAGGTATTAAGCAAACCAAAGAGGATATAGAAAAATCAAAGAAAGAGTATACGGAGGCCGCTGATACAGATAAGTACAAGAATGCGGAAGCCAGGATAAAAATGATTGATTCAATAGCAGAGAACTTAGAAAGGTCTGGAACTCAGGTTAAAACCGGAATGGATTTGGCTAAAAGCAAGTTAGACAAACTCCCAAAGACCGATGAAATCAATATTGTCAGAAAAGCACTGGATAATATTAATGTGAAACGTGTGGCTGACAAACTAACGCTTGCATTAAGTGCCAAAGCTGGCTATAGGGTAGATGAGTGGAGCGAAGTACAAGCGGTGGCGACTGCGCAGGGCATGAGCCCGGATGCATTTAATCTAGATGCCTCTGGGAAGCTTGAGTATCCAACTCAATTCATGGCGAATTTGAATACTTTGATTGGTAAGATTTCTTAAGATTGATCCAGAGAATCTGCAAGATATCTGGTGATTATTTAACTCGCCAAAAGTTCTGGTGATTCTTTAATGTATATATACAATAAGGTCTCTCCCTGGGCACCAGAATTCAAAAACATCATAGATACAATTAAGGTTGTCTGTATCCATGAGAGGATACCAAATCTGAAGGATATTTATCTATATATGCATTTAACAACTGTAGCATTGAACTATCACCTGTTTCATAAGGACCAATTGCTATTACTAAACCCTCTCTAAACCACACATAATTCCCTTTATTATCCAGCAATATTGTTGAACCATATAATTCAACATAATCAGCGGAATCCGATTCTACATCCATAAATTTCTTGAAGGAGCTTGCGTTAATATTCGAATTAACAAAATCATAAAACCAACGCACATAGTATTTGACACCATTTGGATCTACATAGGTTGCTATAAATGAAAAACAAGAAGCGGCTTTCAAGGTATCACAGTTAGCTTCAAAGATTTTATCCTCCAGATCAAATCCAGGCACATCGTTGATGACCAAAGACAGAATATCATCTCTATTCTCAATAACAGGTAGTGATGATTGCTGTGCCTTATCGCATGCAAAGAGCACTATGAACAAAAAGAGTAGAGCAAACTGACGTATTTTCATGACACAATTGTATCCAATATTGGAGTAGTTTTTCAAATAGGGGTTACTGGCTTAGATTTTGGATGCTTCATAATAATCCGCAAAAGTTCTAGCTTTAATGAGTTTAATTGAAGAAAATACATAAGTTCTGGTGATTGTTTAATGTATATATACAATAAGGGTAAGCTAGGATAAGCCCAGGTGGCGGAATTGGTAGACGCGCTAGCCTTAGGAGCTAGTGGGAGTAATCCTGTGAGAGTTCGAGTCTCTCCCTGGGCACCAGTCTGAACCGCGGATAGCGCGGATTACACGGATAACACGGATATTTATTTTATATCTGCATAATCTGGTTTAGCTGAAGGAGAGTGCACAAATCTTTTAAATTCCAATCTTTTTGATCCAAAATTGATCAGCAAACACACTTCAAGATTGTATGCTTCCAGATAATTAATTGCTTGTGCGAAATGAACTTCTTCAAGATTTGTAATTGCCTTTAGTTCAACAAGAATCTTATCTTCAACTATAAAGTCGGCACGTCTTGTGCCAATCTCATAGTCTTTATATTGAATCTTTATTGAAGGCTCGCGCATAAAATTGATCCCCGCCTCGCGCATCTCTATTGCCAGTGCTCGTTGATATATAACTTCCTGGAATCCATTTCCAAGCTGATTATATACCTTCATAGCACAGTCTATAATCTTCTGTGTTAGATCAAAATATTTGAGTTTGGACATAAGCATGGAAGTGTAACACAATTCGCCACAAATCCAATTCAAATAATCTGCGAAATCCGTGCTATCCGTGTAATCCGTGGTTCAGACAAAAGGTGCATATACATTTCCAAAAAATTCTATTGATTTACTATAGACATGTACGCTATAATGTACATGTATGAAAAGCTATAATGCTACCGATGCCAGAAAGATATGGTTTGAGTTAATCGAACAGGCCGGAAAGCCTGGTTCTATTATATCAATCAAGCACAGAAATTTACCCGATGTAATTCTTATGTCCTTTGATGAGTTTGAAGGATGGCAGGAGACTTTGGAAATAATGTCTGATCCAAAGCTTATGAAAGATATACGTGATAGCCTAGAGGACAAAGAGATTGTTGGCCTAGAAGAATTGGAAGAGGAATATAGCCGTAAAAAGAAAAAGTAATGTACAAAGTGCTTCTTAAAAAACAGGCAAAGAAGCAATACGATCGTCTTTCGGATGAAGATAAAGGACGCATCCTTTCTGCGTTAAAAGGCTTAAGAGGCAATCCTTTTAATGGTAAAAAGCTAGAGGGCGAATTAAAAGGATTCTGGTCTGTACATGTTTGGCCGTATCGAATCGTTTATACCATTGAGAAGAAGATTATAGCTGTTACAGTAGTAGCTATAGGGCACAGGAAAGATGTTTATAATAAATTAAAATAACAATTATAATTCAATCTGCTCTTCTTTTAGCATTTTATCAAACGCTTGCCCGTGCTCTTTTGCGTATTTTGCACTGTACCCCACAGCCTTTAGTTGTCTTTCTAGTTCTTTGCCTGTGAGAGAAGGAAGAGTATCGATATTGGGGTCAGGTTTGTTCATAAAATATTAACTAAAAACTAAAAACCAAAAACTTACTCCTCTATCTTACAGCACAAGCAAAATGCATGCCCTACGACTTCTCGCCTTCCTCCTCCCCAGACAATATCTTTTTCCTAACTTTAGAGATATTTCGCCTTTTTCTTACTGCTTCTCTTTCTGCCTCTTGATAGGCATCTTTACGTGCTTTTTTGATTTCGAATGCCATTTCTCTATCTTCCATATTGGCTCCCTCTCTTTCCTTCTTGGCTTGTGAGGAAGTTGTGAATTGTTCTTTTTTGGACCCCACTTCCAGCACTTCTTTTTGCTTTCTAAACTCATGATGCACTTGTGTAATTTTTTCTTTCTCTTCTTTATTAAGTCTCTCGAGCTCTCTTTTTTTCATCATCTCATCCGGCATGCTATCGGCGTGAATACGTTTTTGTTTGTACTCATATTCAAGCTCAGTAATTTTATTTTTTTCCAACCCATCAAGTTTCACCTTTTTACTTCTCGATTCCTCTGTGATATCCGCAAGCTTCATTTTTTCTTTCGTATCTATATCACCCCTTTTCTTTTTTGATGTATGCAAATGTTTTTTGTGCTTAGCTTTCTCCTCCAGATCAGCCTGCAGCTTTTTTCTACTAGCGGTTGATTTGGCTTCGGCCTGGATATCCGACTCTGCCTCGTTTGCTTCATGTTTTCTTTTTGCAAGCAAATCTTTTTTAGCATACGTTTCACGCATTTCTACCATCTTATTTGCATGCTCTTCTGCTTCTTTCTCGCGCTTCTCTTTCTGCTCTTGTTCCCATTTCTCTCTCTCCGCCTTTTTAGTTTGCATTTCTCTAACTGCATCTTCCTGCCCTTTTTTCCTTTCCTTAAATTCTTCTTTAAATTGTTTTTGACGTTTAACATTCGCCTCTTCACTTTGAACAATTTCTTCACCTCTCTTTAATTCAGACTCTTTTTGTTCCTGGTGCTCTTGGTGGACTTTTTCTTGCTTCACTTTTTCATCCTGTTGCATAGAAAGAGTTTTTTGGAATTGCTCCGTAAGAAGCTTTCGCCGATCACTCTTTTTGGCTCTCTTCGCCTTTTTTCTGGGCATAAGGTTATTATAACATAAAATAAGCCAAAAGCCGAACTGTCAATTGATCCTGTTTTCTGTTATAATGATCCGATATCTATGAATTCAAACAAATATCCATTCAACCACTGGCGTGAGCGTCGTCTAATCGGACGTGAATTTCCGGGTGACAAGGAAGATCAGCCGCAGGGGTCTAATGAGGCTGAAAATCTGGGCGAATCAGATGACCCGAATCAAATGGGATATGATGCTATACAAAGAAGAATCGGCGGAGCCAATGAGGATCTTGGGCAAAGCCAAGGAAGGCTCCGAAGGCTTGATGATGTTCGGAGTGAAGCATCTTATGATTTGCGAGACGTACAGTTTGCCGAAACTGATGATTGGATGGAGCAGTATAGGGATCCAACGGTGGATTCAATTGGAGGAGCTGAACAGAGAATGATGCAAGATGCTTTGATAAATGCGGAGACACGTGAGGTTAAGACAGGAAAAAGACAGGAAAGTATGTTGGGAGCAGACCTAAGAGAAGAAACCGAAGAAACAGGGCCGAGCTCGTTAGAAGAGACTGTTACGCGATATAAAATTCCGGGAGGAGAGTGGGTTGATGAAGCGGGGTATACTGCTTACGTTAAGGGTGAAACATATCAGGATCGCATTAAACAAACACAGACTGAATTTACTCCAGAAGAAATACAAAAAGATATTGATCAAAAGTATAAGCAAAGATTGGTAGAAGCAGACAAAGCCCGTAGACGACTGAAAGAAGAGGCAAAAGACTTTAATCTGCCTGAGGACATGGGAGATATAAAGGCAAAAGTGGCAGGGCTTATTAATGGTGGAGGGAGCAGCAGGGGCTTAGATTCTTTTCTTGTCGAAAACGATAATCCAGATAAAAATCCTCAGCTTAAGAGATTGCTTGAGAATATGACAGCGATGGTAAGGAGCCAGGACTTGCTTAAAAAGAGAATCAAAGATGAGTATGAATCGCAATATCCGGATCAAATTCCAGAAAGCGTCCTGGGCGATCACAAAATACAAGATGTAGGTACAAGGCCCTGGAACCAGCCGGATTTTGAAAATGTCAAATGGGAGAGAGCAGAGGATACTACTCTTCCCGAACAAAAACTTGCGATGCAGCATGCGAAAGAAGTAGCTTTGATGGGGCGTCAGATTGCACAAGAGACTCCTCCGATTCAAGTAGGAGGACATACTTATCGTCTTGTATTCCAGGAGGAAAGGATTGCTCCGGAAGCCGAAAGTATAGTTGGTGAACATTTTCAGCTCATAAGAGAAGACTTTGTATCTTGTGATTATGATCAGATAAAAGGCACGGGAAATATATTCCAGGACGCATTAGATGCCAGTCTTAAACCAAAAGAGAGAGTGGTTACAAAGGAAGAGGTAGCTGAATTAGATAAGCATAAATTGGATACTATTACGCAATACTATAAAGCGGATGGTTTAATTCATGGGGCAGAAGAGCTTTCGGATAAGACCAAAGGTGAGGTTATCTTTTTCGTTCAAAAAGCGGATAAAGAATTACGCCTTGCTCAGAGGATGGGTTATACGGATGATCCTGAGAAGAGAGATAGATATGTGAAAATATTTAATAAACGTAATGAAGCAGTGCAGGCAATGCATGATAATAGTGTTGATTTAAGTTTGTTTGAAGGGCCCTACTCTACTACAACAAAGGTTCTGCAGCCAAGTGAGTTCTTTGGAGAGGTTAAGAAAGTCGATATGTTAGCCAAGAGACAAGATGCGAAGTTAGAAAAGCTAAAAAGTACAACTGTAAAAACATATCAGAATGCGATGAAAGGATATGTTCCCGAAAAGGAGCTGACTCATTCTCAAGTTAACAAGTTTGCCAAGTTTATAGACGCATCCGAGGCGGAACTTAGATACGCAAAAGAGGTTGGAAAACATTTGGATCAACGATACTTAAATCTTCTTGCATTCAGGAATGATGCCTGTGAGCAGACCAGGGGGAAGCTTAAGGTAGATAAGCAGGAGGTTAGTTTTGAGGAGTATGTTGCTTAAAATGCCCCCACTAAAGCGGGGGCGGGCTTGGGGTAGGAGACGGAGATGTGCTAACCACTTTCGTCGTCACGGTCCTCTTCCTCGGTATCTTCGAATTCGACGACTTCGAGGTACGTAACGTTGGCGAAATCCTCTTCCTCGTCGAACATTGCTCCAATGTCGGGATCCGCTTTATTATTGAATCTCAACACCAGAGCACCGTCTTCGATTCTGGCTGACTGGTAGGCACCTGCACAAATCTCGTAGTCATCCAGGGTTTGCAGAAATGCCATGAGTTCGTCGGGTTCGCGCAATGCTACTGTGAATAGCTTGACGTTGCCGAATGACTCAGGTTTCGGAACGGGCATGACTTTAGCCTCCTACGCTGTGAATTGGTTTCGCCAGATGCCAGTGCATCTGGTCACTATACTTGATTATGTTTGGTAATATGGTAAAAGGCAAGAAAATGGTTGGGAATCTCACCTTTGGTCTGAACCGCAGATGCCGCAGATGCCGCAGATTTCGCAGATAACTTG
>CAZYBL010000025.1:11147-12406 GCA_964645805.1 uncultured Candidatus Peribacteria bacterium
CGGATTTGGTACAACAAATCCGTGTAATCTGCGTAATCAGCGTAATCAGCGGTTCAGACTAGGGGGCATGTTATACAACTAATCTTCAACAATCCTTATCCCCAACTCATCCAGCTGGCTTTCGGGCATAACAGATGGAGCTCCAAGCATCAGGTCCTTGGCTTTCTGATCTTTGGGGAAGGCAATTACTTCTCTTATATTCGGCTCATCAGCCATAAGCATCACAACCCGGTCGAGACCCATCGCGATTCCACCATGCGGAGGTGCTCCGTATTCAAATGCGGCGAGCATGTGACCGAATCTTCTGTCTGCATCTTCATCAGTGATTCCGAGAGTATCAAAAACTTTTTTCTGAAGGTCGCGTTCATGGATTCTCATAGATCCCCCTCCCACTTCAACTCCATTTAAAACCAGATCGTAGGCAGTTGCACGGGCGGAGAGGGGATCAGACTGAAAAACCTCTTCATCGTCTTTGTGTGGACGTGTGAATGGGTGATGAACGGCTCCCACTTCTCCCTCCTCATTCTTTTCGAACATCGGGAAGTCGTTTACCCAGAGGTAACTCCATATACCTTCATCAATCAACCCCATTTTCTTTGCGACTTCTTTCCGGACTTCACCCAGAGGTTCCAGTGAATGCGGATATTGCCCGGCCGAGAAGAAGATTATGTCACCTTTCTTGGCCCCGGTTGCTTTGTTAAGCGCTTCCAGAAACTCAGGAGTTGAATTCTTGGCAACTGGTCCACTATCTTCACCTACTCTCAGCCATGCAAGGCCCTTTGCACCGTGGACTTGTGCCAATTCAGTCAATTCATCAATATCTTTGCGGCTTAACTTATCGCCATTCTCTACTTTCATTGCTTTAACTACTCCACCTTCTTTAGCTGCGTCAGAGAACACTTTGAATCCGCAATCAGAAACAATATCGCTAATGTCTGTAAATTCTAAATCAAATCTGAGATCAGGTTTATCGGATCCGTACTTGTGCATCGCGTCTTTGTAAGTGATTATTGGGAATGGTTTTTTCTGTATCTTACGATCAGATCTTAGCTTCTCTGTAAATTCAACAAAGCATCCTTCCATTACTTTGATCACATCTTCCTCCTCGCAAAAACTCATTTCAATTTCGAACTGAGTAAACTCCGGCTGCCTATCGCCGCGCTGGTCTTCATCACGGAAGCATCGTGGGATCTGAAAATACTTATCATAACCTGCGACCATAAGTAACTGCTTAAGTTGCTGCGGACTTTGAGGCAGTA